>JBBQIO010000152.1:0-7540 GCA_038325015.1 Polyangia bacterium | reverse complement strand
CGACGCATCGGGGACCTCGGGTGTTGCGGACGTTAAGCACCTTCAGTACCTGGGGAACCCGATGCTTTATTTCCGGAATCCTCGTCGAGGATTTCCCTTTCGGCTCGCGCAGTTACGCGATTCGGGACGTGAACTAGCTAGTTCAACGCCAACCGGGCGGCACCAGCCGGCGTTTTCCGTCGGAGGCGAGCGTCACGTTCGGAGCATCCAAGCCCTCTCGATCCCAGAGCTTGCACGTGACCTGCTTGTGCTGCTGGTCGAGCGCCTCGCAATAGTTCGTGAACTCGCAGCGCCGGATCTCGCCACCTCGACCCTGGCGAATCTTGTCGAACCAGTCTGGATCGGCGAGCGTCTGCCGTGCCGAGGCGACGAAGTCCGCTTCGCCGCGCTCGAGGATCGCCTCCGCCTGGTGGAACTCGCAGATGCCACCCGCGGTGACGATCGGTGTCCCGAAGCCGGCTTCTCGCACCGCGGAACGAATCGTCGCGGCGAGCGGCACGTTGCGTGCGAACGGACCGCGCGCGTCCGAATAGATCGTGGGCATGCACTCGTACCCGGATCGCCCGGTGTACGGATACGACGAGGCGCCGACCTTCGGCTGCTTCGCATCTTCGAACTTGCCGCCCTTGGAGATCGAGAGGAAGTCGAGGCCGGCCTTCGCGAGCTCGACCCCGAGCCAGGTCGTCTCGGCGATGTGATTGCCGCCTTCGATCACGTCGTCACCGAGGTAGCGGCAACCGACGACGCCGTGCCCAGCGACGCGCTCCTTCACGGCGGCCACGACCTCGAGCGCCAACTTCACGCGATTCTCGCGCGGGCCGCCGTAGCCGTCGGTGCGGGTATTGAGCGCCGAGAGAAACGACGCCATCGTGTAGGCGTGCGCGTAGTGCAGCTCGACCCCGTCGAAGCCCGCGCTCTTGGCCCGCTCCGCTGCGTCGGCGAAGAGCGGCGGCAATACGTTGGGTAGCGCTCGGATGTGTGGCTCGTCGAGGTCGGTCACGCGCTCGCGAAAGCCGTGGCGCAGGCTCTCGAGCTCGCGATCGGTCAGAACCAGGGTGAGCGCGTCGTCCGCCAGCGTGGCTAGCTCGGCGCGCAGGTCGCGTTCATTCGCCGTCAGCCACGCGGTATTGTTCGTATGTGCAGCAAGGGTACTTCGATGTGCAGCGGTAATCGACAGGAACTGCTGCAGGTAGCGCGCGCGATCCGGGCGTTTTCGGATGCGCAAGAAATCGATCAGCTGAATGAACAGCCGGGTTCGGCCAGCGCTGCGATCGCGCACCGTCGCGACCAGCTTTTGCAGACCCGGTAAGAAGCGGTCATGGCCGATGCGCAGGAGCGGCCCGCTCGGAACCTCGCGAATACCGGTGGCCTCGACGACGATCGCGCCGGGCTGCCCGTCGGCAAACCGTCCATACCAGTCGAGCACATTCTGCGTCACCAACCCGTCGTCGCTGGCGCGCCAGGGGACCATGGCCGGCACCCAGGTGCGTTCGCGCAAGGTCAGCTTGTCGCCGAGCGCCAGCGGGCTGAACAATCGCGACGCGCCTGCCTCGGTCGCGCTCGGAACGCGAGCCACGGGCAGGGCATGCTTGACCCGGTCGTGCGGCTTCCACATCAGCCGAGAATTCCTTTGGCGATGATCAGCTTTTGAATCTCGGTCGTGCCTTCGTAGATGCGCAGTGGGCGAATCTCGCGGTACAGCGCCTCGACCTCGCTGCCCAGCGTGACGCCCAATCCGCCGTGCAGCTGTACTGCACGGTCGATGATTCGCTGCGCCGCCTCGGTGGCGTACATCTTGGCCATCGCCGCCTCGACGCTGACACGCCCGCCGTCGGTGTCGCGCTTGTGCGCCGCGCGGGCGACCAGCAAGCGCGCGGCGTCGAGCTCGGTGGCCATATCGGCCACCGCCGCGCGGGTCAGCTGCTGCTCGGCGAGCGCAACACCGAACTGCCGCCGCTGGCGCACGTGGTCGATGGTGAGCCGCAGCGCGCGCGTCGCCATGCCGTTGGCCGCGGCACCGACCGAGATGCGAAAGGCGTCGAGGGTGCCCATGGCGATCGAAAAGCCCTGGCCCACTTCGCCGAGGCGCTGCTGATCCGAGATGCGGCATTGCCGCAAGTGAACGTTGCCGATCGGGTGGGCAATGCTCAGCGCGATCGGCGTTGTCGACAGGCCCGGCGTGTCGTCCTCGACGATGAATGCGGTGATGCCTTTTCGCCCGGCATCGGGCTCGGCGTTGGCGAACACGATGTAGTGATGGGCGAACGGGACATTGGAGATGAGCGTCTTTTGGCCGTCTAAAATCCAGTCGCCGCCGGCTTTGGTGGCGCCGGTTTTCAACGACGCTACATCGCTGCCTGCCTCGGGCTCGGTGAGCGCGAAGGCGGTGATGCGGCGGCCGGCGATGACGTCGGGCAGATAGCGCGCACGCTGCTCGGCGGTGCCGGCGGCGGCGATGGGGTACGAGCCGAGCCCTTGAACCGCAAAAATTGCATCGCCGAGCGGCGACCGCTGCGCCAGCGCCTCGCGGATGAGCAAGAGCGATCGCACGTCGATGTACGAAGGGCTGTCGGTGCAACCGACCGGCGCGCCGCCGCAGGATTCGGGCACCAGGTATCGATAAAGTCCCAGCTGGCCCAACTGTTGGGCCACGGCCGCGGCGTCGGTGCCCAGTGCGGCGCGTTGTGGCAGCTGCTTGAGCTCGGCCGCGAGGTCGTGATGGCGCGGCGAAAAAAACACGCCCAGCGCATCGGTCGACAGGCCCATCGCGCTGGTCATGCTTTGACCTCGTCGACGGCGTGCGGCGCAGGCGCACCCTCGAAGCGCGGAATGCGCTTGGCCGTGTTGGCCTCGTAGGCCTCGCGGAAATCGGGGTGCGCCATGCAGATCGCCTGCGCCTGCGCCTCGGCTTCGATGGCTTGCGCCAGCGTCATGCCGTGCTCGCTCTCGATCATCTGCTTGGTCATCGCGTGAGCAAACGCTGGACCGCGCGCCAACTTGTCGGCCCATGTTCGAGCCAGCGGCACGAGCTCGGCGAGCGGCACGACTCGGTTGCACAGACCGATGCGCAGCGCCTCCTGAGCATCGATGAGATCGCCGAAAAACAGCAGCTCGGACGCCCGGCCGAGCCCGACGATGCGCGGCAGCAAGTAGGCCGCGCCCATGTCGGCGCCGCACAGCCCGACCTTGGGAAAGATAAAGCCGAAGCGCGCGCTGTCGGCACAGATGCGCAGGTCGCACGCCGCCGCGACGACCGCGCCGGCACCGACGGCGACGCCGTTGACCGCTGCAATGACCGGACGGCGCACCTCGCGAATCGACTGAATCAGCGCGCCAGTGACGCGGGTGAACTCGAGGAGGCCACGCGCATCCTTGGCGAACAGCTCGGCGATGATCCCCTCGACATCGCCGCCCGAGCAAAAGCCCCGTCCGTTGCCGGTGATGACGATGGCCCGCACCTCGCCCGCCCGGCCCAGCGAGCGGAAGGTTGCGGCCAGCTCTTCGTAGCTTTCGAAGGTCAGCGCGTTGAGTCGGTCAGGTCGATTGAGCGTGATCGTCGCCACGCCATCCGTCAGCTGCAAAAGAAACGTCTTCGGCGTCATGGTCATGACCGACTCCTAGGCTCCGCGCACTTTGTCGAGGAGGCGCGTCATCGTGGACAGCTCTGCCGGCGACAGGGCGGCGAACAGCCGAGCGACGCCACGTGCATGCCGTCGTTGGACGGCGGCAAAGGCGCGCTGCCCTTTTTGCGTGATGTGCACTCGCCATGCACGCCGGTCGGTCGGGTCGGCGCGCCGTTCGACCAGCCCGTCGCGCGCCGCGCGGTCCACCATGCCAGTCAGGTTGCCCGCAGTGACCAGCATGCTGCGCGACAGCGCGGCCAGCGTCTGCCCGTCGCTGCGCTCGAGGTTGGCCAGCAGATCGAAACGCGGCAGGGTGAGCTCCGGCTCAACGTCGTCGCGAATCGCTGCCAAGCCGCGCTTTTGCACCGCAAGAATGCGGACCCAGACGCGCAGCGCCTCTTTGGGCGCAGGGCTCACGGCGCTTTATTCTCCAGAGCCGCAACCGCTTCGATCTCCACCTTGGCGCGCGGCTCCAACAGGCCGGCGACGCACACCAGGGCCATCGCTGGATAGTGGCTGCCGAGGCGCGCCCGCCAGGCCTCGCCGATGGCCCGTCGCGCCGCGCGGTACTCTTCCAAGGAGGTCACGTAGACCGTCATCTTCGCCAAGTCGGTGGCGGTCGCGCCGGCGGCATGGACGACGGCCAGCACGTTGTCGAGCGCCTGCGCGAGCTGCACGCCGAGATCGTCGCTCTCGAATTCGGCGCGCGCGTTCCAGCCGACCTGACCGGCGATGAACAGCGTCGGCCCAGGAACGACTACACCGTTGACGTACCCCCTGGGAGGGAGCCAGCCGGGAACATCGATGGTCGTCAGCCGCGTGCTCATGACATCACCTGTCCGCCGTCGATGGGTATGGCCTGGCCGTGGACGCCGCGCGCCTCGTCGGCACACAGACCGAGCACGACGTGGGCGACCTCGTCGGGTTGAATCAATCGCCGCTGTGGCGACATCGCTTCGAGCGTGCGGCGTGCGTCGCTGTCGGATTTTCCAGTCTGGGCCGCGATGTTGTCGATGGCCATCTCGGCCATGCGCGTCTGCACCCAGCCCGGACAGACGCAGTTGATGGTCACCGGTGTGCGCGCGATTTCGATCGCGATGGCGCGCGTCATGCCGACCAACGCGTGTTTCGACGCGCAGTACGCCGTGGTGTAGGGGTATCCAATCAGCCCAGCGTTGGACGCCACGTTGATCACGCGGCCGTAGCCGGCGTCGATCATCGGCGGGATGAGCGCGCGGCACAGCGCGAACGGTGCGGTGACGTTGACTTCGAGCAGACGATCCCAAACCTCGTCAGTGGTTTTGTCGAACGGCGCGCTCTGGGCGATGCCGGCATTGTTGATGAGAATGTCGACGCGCCCAAGCTGCTGCAGCGTCGCTAGGCCGGCGCGCAGGCTCTGTCGGTCGCCAAGATCAATCTGCAGAGCAACGCCGTCGAGCTCGCGAGCCGCAGCATCGATTTCGGCCTGGGTGCGACCGGAAATAACGATGCGGGCGCCAGCCTGCGCCAGCCCACCGGCAATCGCCCGCCCGATGCCACGCCCACCACCCGTGACCAACGCAGTCTTACCGCGAAGAAACATGCTTTAGATCTATATGATAAAGACATCAAGGACAACCAAAACCAAAGCCACCAAAAGCCCGAGGCCAAAGGCCGAGAGAAACAAAGCCGAGGCCAAAGGCCGAGACTGACAAAGCCAAAGCCGCCCATAGCAAAGCGGCCCAAAGCGACGGGTAGCCGGTCGCCGTCTTAGTCCCAAAAAAAACCGACAACGCGCCAGTCATCGAAAGCGGGTGGCACGCGGGAGGGGCCCGACGGAGGACCGCAGCCCCGTCTGCGGGGCGAGAACCGGACGACGGGAGGGCGCCACGCGTGACAGGACCCGCGTCCGGTAATCGACGCGTAGCCGTCCCCCCGAGTAGCAGCGCTCGGCTTAACCGAATTCCATGGCGTCATCGTCGAGCCGGCTCCGCTTGAACAGCTTTCGGTCGCGAATGTAGTTCTGGTACAGCTTCCACGGACTGAACGCGCCCTGGCGTGGAAACGAATCGATCGAGCGGGTCACGTAGCCCGACGAAAAATCGAGGAGCGGCTGCTCAGCCATGCCGGGGTGGGTGCGGCGCGGCGTGCACTTGGTGAAGCCCTTTTGGTCCATGTAGTTGATGAGCCGGCACACGTACTCGCTCGTCAGATCGACTTTGAGCGTCCACGAGGCGTTGGTGTAGCCGGCGGCGAGCGCCAGGTTGGGCACGTCGCTGCACATCATCCCTTTGTAGACGACACTCTTGGCCGGCTCCATTTTCTGACCGTCGACCTCGAGCGCAACGCCGCCCAGGAACTTGAGCGTAAGGCCGGTCGCCATCACCACCAGGTCGGCTTCGAGCTCTTGACCGGAGCGCAGGCGAATCCCCTTTTCGGTGAACGTCTCGATGTGATCGGTCACCACCGATGCGCGTCCACCGCGCAACGCTTTGAACAGATCTCCATCGGGCACCAGACAGACCCGCTGATCCCACGGCTTGTAGGACGGCGTAAAGTGCGTCGCCACGTCGATCTCGCCGCGGGTCTGGCGCTTGACCTGCCCGACGAGGAAGCGCTTGGCGCGCTCGGGAAAGCGGCGGCAAAACGCGTAGAACCCCATGCCGAAGAGCACGTTTTTCCAGCGCGTCAGGGCGTAGGCCGTGCCCATCGGCAGCCGCGCGCGCATCCAGTCGGCGATGCGATCGCGCTCCGGCACCGAAACGATGTAGGTCGGCGAGCGCTGCAGCATGGTGACGTGCGCGGCGCGCTTGGCCAACTCCGGGACCAGGGTCACCGCCGTTGCACCGCTGCCGATGACCACGACCTTTTTGCCGTCGTAGTCGATGTCTGGAGTCCACTTTTGCGGATGGACGATCCGGCCGGTGAAACGGTCCACGCCAGCGAACTCCGGCGTGTAGCCCTGGTCGTAGTCGTAATAGCCGGAGCACACCAGCACGAAGCCGGCCGAAAACGTGTGCAGCTCTTGGGTGACCGTGTCGCGCACATCGCATGTCCAGCGTGAATCCGCGCTCGACCAGCGCGCGCGCTCGACCCAGTGGTTGTAGCGGATGTGCGGGTCGACGCCGTACGCGGTGGCCGTTTGCCGCACGTAGTCGAGGATCGACGCGCCGTCGGCGAGCGCCTTGGCCTGCGTCCATGGGCGAAACGAGTAGCCGAGCGTGTACATGTCCGAATCGGAGCGCACGCCGGGGTAGCGAAACAGATCCCACGTGCCGCCCATTGTCGCTCGCCCTTCGAGGATGGCGTAGCTCTTGGTCGGGCAGTGGGTCTGTAGATGCACAGCGGCTCCGACTCCGGAGAGGCCGGCGCCTACGATAAGCACGTCGAAATGGTTGGGCTGCACGCGCCGGTTCTAGCAGATCAAATGGGCGACTTTGTCGGGATTCGAGACGATGTAGATCGCTGCGATCCGTCCGTTGTCGATCTCGAACGCGATGGTCTGTGCGCCCTTGGGCTCGTGGATGAGCAAGCCGGGCAGCCCGTTGACGCGCACGCTTTGGTACCGAGTGTCCGGCGCAGGCGGCGTTTTGCGGGTGACTCCGATGAGGAAGCGGGCGATGCGGTCGGCCCCATGGATGGGTTTGAGCGCCGCGCGTCGTTTGCCGCCGCCGTCGGTCATCAAGCGCGCCTCGGGGGTCAAAAGGCGGGTCAGCGCGGCCACGTCGCCGGTGGCCGACGCGGTGACAAAGGCCGCCGTGATCGCGAGCGCTTCGTCCGGGGAGACCTCGACGCGCGGCTGCTTGGCTGCCACGTGCTGACGCGCGCGCGCCGCCAGCTGACGGCACGCCGCCTCGGACCGCTCGATCGTGGCGGCGATCTCCGGGTACTCGCGATCGAAGACGTCGTGCAGGATGAACACTGCCCGCTCGAGCGGA
>JBBQIO010000151.1:0-7572 GCA_038325015.1 Polyangia bacterium | reverse complement strand
CCAGCTTCTCGTCGCTGCCGGCCTGCTTCTCGGCGGCTCAGCGCGCGCCGACCTTCTGTCGCCGGCACAGGTCACCCGCATCGTCGCCGCCGAGCTCACCGACCACGACCGTGTCGGCCTTGCGCTGGTGCGCGGCCTGGCCGATGACGTCGGGCAGCGATTGACCGGCTCTGACGGCGCCGCGCGCGGCGTTGCGTGGGCTGAAGCGACGATGCACACGCTCGGCCTCAGCAATGTCCATCGTGAGCCGGTTCGCGTGCCGCATTGGGTGCGCGGCGACGAGCTGGTCGAGCTGGTGGCGCCGCGCGCCCAGCGGCTGCATGCCGTCGCGCTCGGCGGCAGCGTCGCGACCACGGGCGACGGAATCACCGCCGACGTCATCGAGGTGGATTCATTCGATGGACTGGCCAAGCTGCCGCCCGAAGCGGTCCGCGGGCACATCGTCCTCTTCAACCGCGTCATGCCCCGTACCGTCGACTTCACCGGATACGGCTCGACGGTGCCACTGCGCTCCCGCGGCGCCTCCGCGGCGGCCAAGTTGGGAGCCGTCGCCAGCCTGGTGCGCTCGACGGGAACCGGCGAGTTCCAGCTGGCCCACACCGGCGCGGTGAGCTACAGCGGCGCCAAGATTCCGGCCGCCGCGCTCTCGGCCGACGACGCCGACCTCCTGCATCGCTTGATCGCCGCCGGCCACCCGGTGCGCGTGCACCTGCGGCTGGGCGCCAGCGACCACGGCCAGGTCGACTCGTTCAACGTCGTCGGCGAGTGGCCGGGGACCGATCTGGCGGGCGAGCTGGTCGTGATCGGCGCGCACCTCGACTCCTGGGATCTGGGGACGGGCGCGATCGACGACGCCGCGGGCTGCGCCATCGTGCTCGAGGCGGGCCGCCTGCTACACGCGCTGGGCATTCCGCTGCGCCGCACGATCCGCGTTGTACTGTTCATGAACGAGGAGCATGGGCTGGATGGCGCGCGCGCTTTCGCGGTCGCCCATCGCAGCGAAGTCGGCCGCATGGTCGCGGCACTGGAGGCCGATTCGGGGGACGGACGGCCGCGCGGCTACGCCGTCGCCGGCGAGGCGCAATCGCAATCGATCGTCGCCAAATGGGTCGCAGGGCTGCCCGACGCAAGCTGGCGCAAGATCGAGCGGGCCGACGACGTGGGCGCCGATCTGACGCCGCTGCAGCTGCTCGGCGTCCCGGTGCTCGCCGTCGATCAAGACGTGACCCGCTACTTCGACTGGCACCACACCGCGGCCGACACGTTCGACAAAGTCGACCCTGTCGAGCTGGCGCAAACTACGGCGGCCGTCGCCGTGGTGGTGGCCAACGCCGCCAACGCCGACGAGCGCTTGCCGGCGCCGACGCAGCCGCACCGCTGGTAGCAAGGGCGCTCGACGAGCAGTTAGAGCCTATCGATCTTGGTGGGGTCTGAAGCGGAGTCTTACAGGCCGCCGTCGCCGGACGAGGCGATGGTCGAGCAGCTGACTGCGGCGTGCGTCTGGGGCGGCGCGGAGCCTTTGCGAATGACGGTCAAACCGACGCCGTCGGGCGAGCCGAGCGGGTTGGGCGTGCCGTCCATCTTGGTCGGCGAGCAGCCGACCTTGGCCTGCACAACCCAGCACGGGAGCTGACCATTGTAGGTCGGCGTCGGCGTGGTCACGCCCATGTTGCATTCGGGGATCGTGACCTGGCTAGTGGTGGTCGACGTCAGCTGCGTGACGTCCTGCACCGAGCAATCGGGATTGGTGACGCTGGTCAACCGCGCCGGAATGCAGCCTGGGGCGAGCGCCGACGAGATCAAGTTGCCGACCTTCTTCAAGGACGCGGTGTAGTCCGGCTCGCTGTTGAAGTCCGCGCCGCAGATCGGCTCTTCGTCGGCCAGCGTCTTGCCGTTGTGAATGACGGTGCTCAGACGGATCGGCGGATCGGCAAAGAACGCTGGATCTGCGTTGTTCTGGCACGAGTGATTGAGCCGCACGGCGCAGGCGGGCGGGTTGAGGGTCTCGCACAGCTGGAAGGTCTTCGAGGGGTGCGTGCCGTCCATGAGGCCGAGGCCGGTGCCCTGGTTGGCCAAGATGATCTGGTACTTCGTGGTCGGTCCGTCGATGCCCACCAGCACCACGTTGAGCGGGTTGCTCTTGACCGTGCCGGTGAAAAAGTTGATGTAGCGGCTGAGGTCGTATTCCAGGCCGAAGTCGGTGGACACCAGGTTCGGCGCGCCCTCGCAGCCGTCGCCCGACAGATCGATCGGCACCGGATTTCCGCTGCCATCAGTCGGGAGCATCATCGGGTAGGGCGTGTTGGTGTATTTGCCGCCCTGTTTGCAACCCACGCCCCAGCGGGTCTGGCGATAGGTGTCGTAGTAACCATACGCATTGTTCACGCCGACCGGCTCGTAAATGTGGGTCTTGGGATCGGCCGAGGCGTCGTCCTCGTTGGTCACGAACACGATCGCCAAGATGGCCTCGGGACGCAGAAAGTTTCCGTTCGGTCCGGCGCCGCCGGGGGCCAGCGCGTTGGTCTGGGTGAGCGCCTGATAGACCGACTCGAGCTGGTGCTCGAAGCCGCAGCCCTGGGCGCCGACCGACGCCATGCAGGTGAACGTCTCGTTCAGGCCGGCGACGCCGGTCTGACCCACGGGCAGATTGTTCGCACCGCCGGGTTGAAACGAATATTCGATGTACGGCGAGCCGGTCGGGGCCGCGCAATTCTTCAGCCCGAGATACGTCGCCGGCAGCACCTGCATGATGCCCTTTTGTCCGCCCGGAGCCGCGTCGCAGCCGCCCACGCCGGGGTTGGCCACATCGCCGGCGCCGTAGTCCGAGGTCACGACACCGATATGCACATCGGCGTACGTGCCGGCCGTCGCCAGATCCTCGAAGACCTTCAAGAAGTCGGCGAAGTGCGCCTGCAGCTGGGCCTGCATGGCAGTCATCGAGCTCGAGTTGTCGACCATGAACAGAATGTCGACCGCGTTGTTGGTGTTCTGCGAAACGCGAATCGGCGTCGTCTGCGTCACCGTGTTGACCGGCGTCTCGACGGGCGGCGACAGACACGCGCTAAAACTCATTATAGCAGGAAATGCCACCAAAGCGAACAAGTTAATCTTTGCCATGACTTCCGCCTTTCAATAACTCGGCCGTAGTTTGACCCGGGCTCGCTCGTGCGGCGACAAAGTAACAGTGCTTTGCCGCACAGCGGGGTTGACCAGGGGGCGAGGCGGATTTTACACGGGTCTGCGCATCATGGAAGAGGGGTAATTTGTGGGCACTCCTCTATATTTGTGACATGCGTTCCGGATTTTACGCGTGTCCTCACTGTGGCGAAGCGGTGGATACCTCGGCCGACCCGGGCGGCGGCATGCAGCAGGAGTACGTCGAGGACTGCCCGGTGTGCTGTCGGCCGAACCTGATTTCAGCGGTTTACGTGCCCGAAGAGGACGGTTTCCAGATCGAGGCGTCACCAGAAACCTGAGGTAAAACATCGGGTTCGGCTTCGGCCAATGCGTCGAGTTCGTGGGCCGCGGCATCTTCGGCCACCTCTGTGACAGCCTCCACATCGACTTCGACGATCGCCAATTCCGCCGCCCCCTCCAACGGCCAAGAAGGCCCGGCGGCAAAATAGCGAATCACCGCCTCGGCCGCGGTCACGCTCATTCCGGGCACCCCGGCCAGCGCCTCGACCGTGGCCGTGCGTACTTTTTTGAGCGAGCCAAAGTGACGCAACAGCTCGCGCTGCCGGCGCGCGCCCACGCCCGGCACGTCTTCGAGCGCCGACCGCAGTGTCCGTTTGCGCCGCAGCTTCTTGTGAAACGTAACGGCAAAGCGGTGCGCCTCGTCGCGAATGCGCGCCAGCAAGAATAGCTCGGCGGTGTTGGCGCGCAGCAGAATCGGGTCCTTGGCGCGCGCTAAAAACACCCGGTCCGGCTGCTTGGCGCCGCCCTGGTCTTCGCGCTCCTTGGCCAGGCTGACCACGTCGAGCCCGTTCATGCCGACGTCGATTTGGGCGTCGCGCAGCGCCGCCAGCGCCGTCGAGAGCTGCCCTTTGCCCCCGTCGATGACCAAAAGGTCCGGCAGCACCCAACCACTGCGTTCCTCGCCCGTCGCAACCGCCGATTTGCTGCGCCGAAAGCGCCGCGACAGCACCTCGTACATCGACGCGAAATCGTCGTTCTTGGCCGACTTGACCTTGAAGACGCGGTACTCCTTTTTGGCCGGCTCACCGTCGATGAACACGACCATTGAGCCGACCGTCGCCGTGCCCTGGATGTGCGAGATGTCGAAGCACTCGACGCGGCGGGGCAGCTTCTTGAGCGACAGTCGATCTTGCAGCTTGGTGAGCGCGGCCTCGGCGTCCTGGCGGCGATCGCGGCGCGAGGCGAACGACGACGCGGCGTTCTTTTCGGCCAGCTCGACCAGCTTTTTGCGCGAGCCCCGCTGCGGCATCATCACCTCGACTTTGCGATTGCCATCGCGGCGGTCACTCAACCATTCGCTCAGCGTCGCGGCGTCGTCGACCGGGGCCGGCAGCAGCACCTCGTCGGGTACATAGACGCCGGTATCGAAATAGAGCTGCACAAAGGTCGAGACGATCTCGGGCGTGGGGAACTCCTGACCGGTGAAGGAAAAATTGCGCCGGCCGAGCAGCTTGCCGTTGCGGATGTGCAGGACGACGAGCTCGACGGCGGTACCCTCGCGATGCAGCCCGACGACGTCCTGGTCGCGAAGGTCGGTTGAGACGACGCGCTGCTCTTCGAGGGTGCGTTCGAGCGCGCGCAGCTGATCACGCACCGCGCCGGCGATCTCGAAGTCTTCACTGGTCGCCGCGGAGCGCATCCGGCCCGTTAAACGATCGAGTAGCTCTGCGTCTTTGCCTTCGAGAAACAGCGCCACGTCCTGCACCTGTTTGCCGTACTCCTCGGCGGGAATCGGATAGACGCAGGGCGCATCACAGCGCTTGATTTGATACTGCAGACAGGGGCGCCGTCGCGACGCCAGCACATGGTCGCTGCAGGTGCGCAGCTTGAAGTGGCGATTGACCACCTGCAGCGTCGAGCGGCATGACGACGCCGAATGGTAGGGGCCGAAATATTTGGCGCCATCCTTGCCGATGCGACGGATGACTTCGAGGCGCGGAAAGTGCGCCTGTGGGTCGAGCCGCAGGACGAGATAGTTCTTGTCGTCGACCAGCTTGACGTTGAAGCGCGGCTGATGCTGCTTGATGAGGTTGTTTTCGAGGAGCAGGGCCTCTTTGGCGTTGTTGGTGACGACGGTTTCGATGTCGCCCAAAATCCGCCCGAGAAGCGCGACGAACGCCCGCGTGTCGCCCGATCGATTGAAATAGGAGCGCACCCGCGCACGCAGCGACGCGGCTTTGCCGACGTACACGACGCGGCCCTTTTTGTCCTTCATCAGATAGACGCCGGGGTCGGCGGGCATGCGCTCGAGAATCTCGGTCAGCCGCGCCGAGAGCGGTGCGTCGTCGTCAGCACCTTGATCGGCGTCGTCCCCGAACAGGGACTCACCGGTGGCTTTGGGCGACTTGGCCATGCGTGATCAGTGTAACTCCGTCGCTGTGCGATCCCAGTGACCGCGCGCGAAAGAATGATACCTTCGCCGGCCGATGAAACGGTTTTTCGAGTCGCTGGTCGCCACTCCGGAGCGGCGCATCTTGGCCACGCTCCTTTTGCTCGGCGTGATCCTGTACATCCCTTTGGCCGGCAACTACGGCGCCTGGGACCCGTGGGAGACGCACTACGGCGAGGTCGCGCGCCAGATGCGCGAGCGCGGGGACTTCATCAGCACGTGGTGGCCGGGCTCACCGATCGACCGCGCCGAGTTTTTCAGTAAACCGGTGCTGCACTTTTGGCTAATGGCCCTGAGCATGTGGTGCTTCGGCCTGGCGGGTGCGAATCCCGCGGCCGACCAGCTGACCAGCACCTGGCGCGCCGAGTGGGCGATTCGCATGCCCAGCATTTTGCTCAGCCTGGCGGCTTGCTGGTCGGTGTGGTTCGTCGTCCGCCGGCTGGCCGGGGCGCGGGCCGCGGCGCTGTCGGCGCTCGTGCTCATGACCTCGACGCAGTGGGAGCTGATCACGCGGCAGGCGATGACCGACATGCCGTTCGTCGCACCGATGACCATCGCGCTGGCGTTGGGCGCACTGGCGCTGCTCCTGCCCGACGAGGAGCGCCATCGCGAGCTGCCGCGCAAGCGCATCGGCGGCCTCAGCTGGCCGACGCATACGGCGTTCTATGTTTTCATTGGTTTATTCATTTTAACCACATTGAGTCAGATTTTAATCGATGCCATTCAAATCAAGGAAATCACGCTCGGCGTGGTTTTCATCGGTCGGCATCGCATCGACCTGAGCCGCTACCACCTGCCCGGTTTTCTTCTGATGGTGCCCTACGCCGTCGCCTTTATCGCCGCGGTGTGGTGGTGTGCGCGGGCGACCAATCTGCGCCAGCTCTATCTGTTCTCGGCGTACGTGCTGTGCGCGGTGGCGTCGTTGGCCAAGGGGCCGGCGGGCATCGCCATCCCGGCGATCATCCTGTTTTTGTATCTCGTCTTTGCCGGCCGCTGGAAGGACGTGCTGTTCCAGCTCGAGCTGCCGCGCGGCGCGCTCCTGTTCGTGGCCACGGCGTTCCCCTGGTACCACGCGATGCTGGTGCGGCACGGGCTGGCGTTCTGGAACGAGTTCATCGGCGACAACTACGTGCATCGCGCGACCGGCCGCAACGGCGACCGCGGGACATTCGAGTATTACCTGCAGTACATCGAATACGGCATGTTCCCGTGGTCCGGGGTGGTCACCGTGGCGTCGGTGTTTTCGCTGCGCCGGCTGTTCGCCGGTCATCCGCGGCGGCAGCTCTTCGGCTTCGCGCTGATCTGGGCGGCGGTGAACTTCACGACGATGTCGGTGGTCAACACCAAGTTCCACCACTACATCTTGCCGGCGCTGCCGGCGCTGGCGATCTTGGCCGGGCTGTTCTTGGACGAGCTTCTGAGCGGTGCGGCGACGGCGCGGGTCGAAGCGCTGGCGCTCTTGCTGGTGGGCGTGCCGATGACTTTTTTGTCGGGGCGCGATCTGGCGACCTTTCCGGCGCGCATCTTGTGGATGTTCAACTACGACTACGTGAACATGCCGGGTACCGGGCGCCCCTGGCCGCTGGTGTCGCTGTATGGCGATCGCTACGAATACGGCACGCAGATCACGGTGTTCGCCGGAGTCGCCGCGGCGGCCACCTTGGCGCTCGCGCTCTATGCCTGGCGACGAACGGCAGTGACAACGGATCATATCGAGCCATCGCCCGCGCCCACTCCGACGCTCGGTGTGACCATCGCGCTCATCGGCGGATTCGTGGTCGCCCTGGTGGCGGCTATCGCAACTGGGCCGACCATCGTCGACGGCATGGCTCCGACCATCGCGCGCTGGGCCTGGCTCAAACCGACGGTGCTCATGCTGCCGTTCGTCGTGCTGCTGTTGGTCGCGCTGTTCGGCGGCGCGATGCGGCGCGGGCTCTACGTCGCGTTCGGTGCGCTGGCCTTGGTGGCCGTCGTGTGGGGCGGCT
>JBBQIO010000150.1:0-7588 GCA_038325015.1 Polyangia bacterium | reverse complement strand
ATCGGACCCTCATCGGCTCACGCCCGGTTCAATATCGCGCGACCACTGCACAGTTCAAATGGCTACACGCCGGCCGAAAACGCGTTCCACCACGCGGACACGGATATACAATCGCGTCGAGATCGAGCTCGCTGAGCGCCTCACGCACGCGCCGCGAATGTGGACAGCGCTCGAAGTCATAGAGCTCCAAGGGTTGCGCCGGTCGCGCCCCCAACTGCGATCGCACGAACGTCCCCGCGCTCAGCCGCAACACGCTGACGATCCAGGGTGTGCCGCCTCTCCCCGTCGGGCGAAGTCCGCCTGGACCCCTCACCTGCTACGGCGCGAGTCGCGTGCCGACGGCGCGGACGGCCTTGGCAGCTTGGCGGACAGCGCCTTGGCGGACGGCGCCTTTGGCGCCTTGGCCGACCATAAAAACCCATGCGTCGGGGTCCTAGGAGCGCGAGCGCCGACCGGCGCACCGCTTTCGGTTTGACAGCGGGCCGACGGCTGAAGTAATCACCGGGGCGCAGTCGCAGCATGGTGGGCGTAGCTCAGTCGGTAGAGCATCGGATTGTGGATCCGAGGGTCGCGGGTTCAAGCCCCGTCGCTCACCCAAAATTCCTCCCGCCGATAACCCGTGCGCTGCGCCACTTCTCGCCGGCGGCTTGTCGTGGCACCCTCCTAATCGCATGACCCACTGCCGAATCACTCTTTTCCTCTTGGCTGCCATCGTCGGCGCCAGCACCGGCTGCGGCTCGGGCTCCCGCTTCGCCAGCCTCGGCCAGGGCTACACCAAGCAGTACCCGAGCCCGAGCCCGGTCGGCACCATCGAAGGCATCGACGTCTACGCCGGCGACGGCCCCATCGACTGGATGAAGGTCAAAGCGTCGGGCCGCCACTTCGCCTTTATCAAGGCCACGCAGGGCGACTACAACACCCAGTCCACCTTCGTCGCCAACTGGGCCAACGCGCGCGCCGCCGGCATCACGCGCAGCGCGTATCATTTTTACGACCCGACCAAGGACGGCGTGGCGCAGGCCAACTGGTTCCTCGCCGAGCTCCAAGCGGCCGGCGGCATGGACGATGCCGACCTGCCCCCCACGCTCGACGCCGAGTGTCCGGTCGACAAATCCCAAGCGTCGGCCGTCTCGCAGGATAGCCACTGCGAATATCCCGGGAACTCCGGCTGGGCGCCCCCGGCGCAGATCGCCCAGGGCATGTTCGACTGGCTCGACACCGTGCAGAGCGCCACCGGCCGAAAGTCGATCATCTACAGCTACCCGTCGTGGTTCGCCAGCGTCGATGTCACCGACGCGCGCCTGGCCGACTATCCGCTGTACATCGCGACCGTCGCCAGCTACGCGCTGGTGCCGGCGCCCTGGACTTCGGCGGTGTTCTGGCAATATTCGTCGTCGACGACGGTACCCGGAGTCAAGAGCCCGGGCGACGTCGATCGCTTCTTCGGCACCGCGGCGGATCTGGCCGCGTTCGTGGCCTCGACGCTGCCCGCCAAGGACGGCGGTGTCGACGCCGCCGCCGAGGATCTGTCCGGCCTCGACGAAGACCAGGGGGTGGGCATCGTGCCCGAGCGTCGCGATCACGGGTGTCAATACGCGCCGATCCCTGGACAAAGGAGTGCGCCGATTTGTTGTGTTTTCCTGGTTGTGGTCTTGCTGGGGTTGCGACGCCGTTTTGCCTGAGCGTGGCGGCGGCTGACGAAGCGGAGCGCGGGCGAGTTACTTCTTGGGCAGCTCGACCAGCTTGGCCTCTTTGCAAGTCGCCTGGCCCGAGGCCGGCGGCGGGCAGTACCAGACCTTGCTACCCCAGGTCAGTCCGAAGAAGCCAGTGGCCTCCGTGTACCAAGCCTCGCCGGTTGCATTGGTGATGCCCGGCATCGATGAAGTAACGGTGGCGCAGCCAGCGGTGGACAGCGCGGCAACCAGAGATCCGGCGGCCAACATTCCAAACAGAGCTCGTTTCATGTTCAGGCCTCCTTTCACTTGGCTGCGGCCGCGGCGAGCGGCTCTTTTTTGGTTTCGTAGCAGGTCGGCTCACCGGTGGTTGCGTCGCAGTTCCAGAAGCTCGACGCGCCGATCGCCGTGCGTACGACGTACGCATGACCCTGCACCGACGGCGTAGCCGTCAAATAAGTACAACCCGAGGCCGCTACTGCGGCCAACAAACCCGACGCCAAAATCAGTGTACGCATTCACCCTCCTTGTAGATGGGTCTTCGAATCGCCGGCATCGTACACGGCAATGGCCGGACCAAACGAAACATTTTGCCGGCCTACTTGGAAAGCGTGTCGTCGAGATAGCGCCCGAGCTCCGACTCGGCGATGCGCTCCTGCTTCATCGAGTCGCGCTCGCGCACCGTCACGGTGCCCCCCGTCAGCGTCTCGCCATCGATGGTGATGCACACCGGCGTGCCGATCTCGTCCTGCCGGCGATAGCGTCGGCCGACGGCGGCCGATTCATCGTAGACCACCGGCCAGCGCTTCTTGAGCGCCTCGTAGATCGTGCGCGCGCGCTCGGGCATGCCCTCTTTGCGCACCAGCGGCAGCACCGCCGCTTTGACCGGCGCCAGCTTGGGATGGAGGCGCAAGACGACCCGCAGGTCGTCCTCCTTGACCTCCTTGGGGGCGGCGCCATCCGCCGCGACGGCCTTGGGCGGCGCGTCCTCGTAGTAGGCGTCGCACAAAAAGGCCAGCGTCCCGCGATCGGCGCCCGCCGACGGCTCGATGACGTAGGGAATGTAGCGGCGCTTCTCCTCGTCGTCGAAGTAGCTCAGCTTGCCCGACTGAAACTCTTCATCCTCGCCGGGGACCGCTTTGTCTGCCGAGAACTGCTCCTTGTCGGCCATGTTCGCGACCATGGCAAAATCCTGCACGTCCTCGCCCTTCCATTTGCCTGCCGAACGCATCCCGACCTGGTGTGCGCGCAGGTCGAAGTTGGTGCGATTGGCGATCCCCTCAAGCTCCCCCCAGCCGAACGGAAACAGATATTCCACGTCGGTGGTGGCCTTGGAGTAGTGCGACAGTTTTTCTTTTTCGTGCACTCGAAAGCGCAGCTTGTCGGGATTCATCCCCAATTCGAGGTACCACTTCTTGCGCTCCGCGACCCAGTATTCGAACCATTTGTCGTCGGTGCCGGGCTTGCAGAAAAACTCCAGCTCCATCTGCTCGAATTCGCGCGATCGAAACGTGAAGTTGCGCGGGTTGATCTCGTTGCGGAACGACTTGCCGATCTGGGCGATGCCGAACGGCACCTTGACGCGCGACGAGTTCACCACGTTGGTGAAGTTGGCGAAGATGCCCTGCGCCGTCTCGGGCCGCAAAAACGTCTTGGCCGCCGAATCGGCAACTGGCCCCAGGTGAGTTTCGAACATCAAGTTGAACTTTCGCGCCCCGGTCAGCTCGCCTTTGCACTTCGGATCCGGGCACACCGTTGGCGCGATGCCGGTGGTCTCGTATTCGGGGTCGATCTCGTCGACGCGGTAGCGCTTCTTGCACTTTTTACAGTCGACCATCGGGTCGGCGAAGTTCGACACGTGGCCCGACGCTTTCCACACCAAAGGATGCATCAGAATCGACGAATCGAGCCCGACCACGTCCTCGCGCGCGCGCACGATGGCCTGCCACCAGGCCTCCTTGAGATTGCGCTTGAGCTCGACGCCGAGCGGACCGTAATCCCACGCGCCGTTGACGCCGCCATACAGCTCGGACGACTGAAAGATGAAGCCGCGCCGCTTGGTGAGCGCGACCAGTTTTTCCATCAGCGTGTTCTCGGCAACGGCCATGGCGTGTCTGTCTCCGACGGCAAAAAGGGGCTAGATCGGTACCATTTAAGACGTCGTTTGGCTACCTGCGAGGGCGCTTGGACGGTGCGAGCAGCCTGCTAGACTGCGCCCAATATGAAGCTCTCGTCCGTTCCTCTTACGTCTGATGTTGCAACTGCGGAGCCTCTCCGCACCACGTGGCTTTCGAACGAGCCGGCCAAACGGGCGACCGAAAAATTCGTCCTCCTCTACACGCCCGTCTGGGTCGCGGTGATTGGCATCGTGCAGGCGACGGGCGCGTTTCGCCATTGGACCGATTGGCAGCACATGGTGCTCGGCGTCGGCCTCTGTGTGCCGTTGTGGATTCGCCCTTTGGTGCAGCCCGGACCGGAGGCCGCGCGACCCTTTTGGGCGCGCTATTCGAGTCTGTTCAATCTATGGATTTTCTGGTTCTCGTTCCTGCAGGTCTATTTCGGCTCGGCGCTGTTCTTCGGCACACTGGGCATGGAATATCATTTCCACACGACGCTGATCGTGAACCGAACTCCGCTGTTTTTGTACTTTTTAACGGTCGTTTATTTTAGCAGTTACTACGTTGTTTTGAGCCTGCTGTGGCGGGCCTTTGTGCAGCGCTGGCCGCAGGCGCCCAAGGTCGTGGCGGGCCTAGTCCTGGTCGTGCTGGGTTTTGCCATGGCCTTTGCCGAGACCGCGGGCATGGCCAACGACACGCTGCGGGACTATTTTTCCTACAGCGACAAGTCGTTTGTCTTGAAGTGGGGGTCGCTGGCCTACGGCACGCTCTTCGTGATCTCGCTGCCGTCGATGTTTGGCCTCGGCGAGCGAGTGGACACGCCGTTGCCGCTTGCGCGAAGTGTCGTGTGGAACGCCTGTGCCGCGACTACACTGGTGCTGGTGATGTACGAGATTTACGCGCGAATACTACCGCGAGTGCATTAATGGAGCTGTAAAGCGCGGCCCAAAGCCCAGGCGGGGAAATAGTCGCGGTACATTCGATAGTCGAGCATCGCGGTCGAGAAAAAGACGCCCGACTGCGCTTGCGCCGGCCACCCGCCGTCGCTCTGTTGCATGGCTTCGAGGCAGCGCACGGCACGCTGCACGGCCGGCGTGGTGGCCGGCACCGATTCGAGCAGCGCGAGCAGCGCCCACGCGGTCATCGCCGCCTGACTCACCGGATGTTCGACGTACGCACCCGACAGACAGCTCGAAAAATGCTCGCCCCAGCCACCGTCGGATTTCTGATGGCGAATGAGCCACTCGGCGGCGCGCGCAATCGCCGGATCGTCGACCGACACTCCGGCAGCGCGTAGCGCCTCGACCACGTGAAAAATGCCGTACGTAAAGTTGACGCCCCAAAAGCCCGCATACGAGCCGTCGTCCAGTTGGCGGCTGCGCAACAGGCTGACGCCGCGCGCGACCGCTTGCTCGATCGACAGGTCTCTTCCGAATCGCTGCAGATAGCGCGATAGGGCGCCGATGCACGATGCGGTGCACTCGGTGTACGAGCGCTCGGTCATGCAATTGTCGTACATCTCCGAAGGATTGACCCATTCGAGCACGACACTACCGCGACGACGCTCGTAGGTTCCGAAGCCACCGTCGTCGTTTTGCCGCGAAAGAATGAAGCGCACCGCGGCCTTGACCGACAGCGCGTCGATGCGTCGTGTGCCCTCGGTCAGAAGGCCGCGGTCCTCGACATCGAACAGGGCTGACAGCGCCTCGGCCGTGCAGTCGCTCACCGGCCAACGATGCGCACCGTCGGAGAAGCACCATCCGCCGACGATCGACTGACGGTGCTCGACCTCGCCGCCGACCAGCTCCTCTTTCATCTGCGCGTCACATAGCCAGGCATACCCGGTGCGCGCCGCAGCGATCGCCGCCTCGGTAGCATGAGGTGCGGCGGCAATGGCGCGCAGCGCAAACGCGGTATCCCACGACGTGGAGTGCGCGCCACAAAAGCGAGCCCCTTCGGCCTCGTCTTGCCATTTCCAGCTGTCCATCGCATCCAGCGATTCGGCCAGGAGCGGATCGGACGGGTCGTTGGAAAACAGCGCCAGCGAATTGAGCAGGCCATTGACCGGCGATAATCCCTGACCGCGCGAGGCCTCCTGCTCGAAAACAATGCGCCTCAAACAATGGGCCAATGCAGCAGGGCGGAGCGGCTTGTAGGGCAGCTTTTCATAGACGCGCAGTACTTCGTACGCGCTCTTGAGAAACAGGCTGGGCGCGACAAAAAGATCCGTCGCAGCGATCTCGTGCCGATGCGCAGCAAAATCGATCTGAGCCCACTCGCGTCCATAGAGCTCGCCGCGGAGCTCGTCGGTGATGGCGCCGAGATCGAATGAAAAACGACGCCCGTACAAATAGGCAATCCCGAGATAAATATAGCGGGTGTGGCAGTAATAATTATCCGGGTGCATCGGCGCGCTCGACGGCAACAGGAACAGCTCGGGCGGGATTGGATTGACCCCTTGCCAGCCGTACAGACCGAACATCGAGAGCCAGATTTTGCCCCATGTTGGAATCGCCTCGACGCCGCCGTTGGCCGGACGCGCGCGCAGCCAGTCGAGCGCCTTTTGTAGCAGCGGGTCGTCGGCGGAGATGCCGAGCACACGCAGAGCGACATAGGCCATCGTAGTCATGAACACATAGCCGTGGCCTTCGCCGTGCATCGGCCAGCTGCCGTCCGCCAGCTGGGTCACGCGATAGTGCTGTAGGACGTTTTCGCGAAGCGCATCGGAGAGCGGCCATTGTCGTTCGGCCGAGGCGCTCTTGACGGTGGCGGTGACGCGACGGACCAGCACCCACTGGCTGAGGAGCATGGTGTTCCACACCATCTCCCCTTCCCACATGCCGTTGGCCTGTTGCAGCGCCGCCAAATGATCGAGCGCGCGATCGACCGGTGTCTGCAACAAAGGAGTGGGCATCGGCACAGCCTGGCGACGCGAGGGCTCTCGAGCGGTGGTGTTCACAGATCGGGTTTAGCGTCGCTGACCGCCAAAGTCTACGTGCGAAACCGCACCCGGAGCGCACATCAATATAGGAACGGGATCATGCGGAAGCGCGCGCGGCTGCAGTACTCGGTCCAGACCGGGCCATATTTCGCGGCGCAGCGCTGCTCGTCGCGCCACGCGCGATGCGTAAATAGCCCAAGTAACCAAAGCGGCAGTAGGAACGGAATCACCGACGAAAACCCGGCCAAGATCGACCACGCCGTGTACATGCTCAGCTCACCCGTGTAGTTGAGCTTACGGCCGATGCCCCAAAAGCCGGAGACCAATAGACGCCCGCCGACCGCCTCGGCCGGCTTGCCCCAGATCAGCGTCTTGGGATTCGATTTGTATTCGTGCTTCTGCTGATTGGTGCCGCGAAACAGCCAGAAGCCAAAACAGTAGAGCGCGGTCAAGAGAACCGCTTCCCACATCGGTAGTGGCGTCAGGTTGCCGACCAAAATCCAGCCCGCGATGCTGTAGAAAAACGGCACCAGCACGTAGTCGCCCCACACCAGCATCCAGCCGAAATTCTCGGCGATGATGTCCCAGGTGAAGAGCATTCCGTACTCGAACTGGAAATAGTTGAAGAGGTAGGCGAAATAAAATGCCTGGTAGAGCCACATGCGTCCGGTGAGGTGGCCGAGCGTTTCATATTGCACTGCAGCAAAAGACCACACCAGCACCGCCAGCCCCATCAGCGACGGGCGGTAGGCAAACATTTTGAGATCGATGCCGAACCAGGTCGGATTGAGCTCGGTGCCCATAAAGGCGTCGTTGACGATGGCCTTCGGCGCGGACGAAAGTGGCCGACCCGCGCG
>JBBQIO010000149.1:0-7615 GCA_038325015.1 Polyangia bacterium | reverse complement strand
TCTTTTGGTCGCGCTCAGACCGCAGCTGGAAAAGGAGGAGCCTGACTCCGGAGAGGGCGAGATCTCTTTGGCGTCGATTGGAACGCACTCGGGCGGAACCCACACGCGCTCGGTGGTCGCGAGCAACGATTCCGGAGCGGTCTTCGCATGCAGCTGCACCGCCAACGGCTGCGTCTGCGACGAGTCCAACGTCTCGAATTGAACGTCAAATATATCGTCAGACGGCGTCGCCGATCTTGGCCGAGTCGATGCGGTCGAGCAGAAACTGCCGCAGCTCGCTCTTCTCTAGATCGAATGCGTTGAGTCGAGTCTCGGTGCGCTCCATGATGATCTGTTCGAGCCGGATGGTGCGCTCGCTGACGTCGTGAGCGCCTCGATAACGAATCGTCAACGGACGCTTTTCGAACCACGCCTGCTCGACGGCACGTCGCACACTCTCTTTGGACGCGCGCGCCGGCACGCCGACATAGGCCAGCGACTCGAGACTCTTTTGTAGCTCGCGCTGCGCCGAACGGTCGAGCGCCGCGCGCACCTTGTCGATGGCCGAGGCTAGCGTCGACGAAAAGGGCAGCACGCGCATTTTGGTCAGCCACTCGCCAGCGCTGATCAGCACCGCGGCCTCACGCGCGTTGAAGTTGACCGGCGGCAAGGCGTAGCTGCGGTCGAGCGCGTAGCCGCCGCCGCGCCCGCGCTCAGCGACGATCGGCAGGCTGGCGTCGCGCAGGCTGGACAGATCGCGATAGGCGGTGCGCATGGTCACCCCGAAGCGCTCGGCGATCGCCTCGGCGGTTGCGCCGGTACGCCGGCCCCGAAGGTACTCGGCGACGGCAAAAAGTCGTTCCGTTCGAGTCATGAATAAAACCTGACATAAGGCTGACATTTCGTCCAGGCAATGTACCTGTCAAGGAGGTGACGAATGTCCACCCAGACCCAAGCCAACCTGATCCTGTGCGAGCTCAACCCCTGGTCCGACGCGATCGAAAGCCACTCGCCGTTCTGCCTCAAGATTCACCGCGCGCTCAAGGCGGCCGAGCTGACGTACGAGCGACGGCACGCCAATCAGCCGGGCGCGTTCAAGCAGCATAATCCGGCCGCGCAGGTGCCGGTCCTGTTGGTCGACGGCACGCCGATCAGCGACTCGACGCGAATCCTGCGCTACATCACCGCCGAGCGACCCGCGGCGCTGACGCTGCCCGACGTGCGCAGCGAGTCCGAAGCGTGGCTCTGGGAGGAGCTGGGCGACACGGCGCTGAACGGCTTTTTGGTCGCGGCGCGCTGGTCCGACGCGCGCAACTGGACGGCGGTCAAAGCGTCCTATTTCGGCGCGGCGCCGTGGTTCGTGCGCGCCCTCATCGTGCCGCGGATTCGCGCCGGGGTGCTCAAGTCGCTGTACTACCGCGATGTCTTGCGGGCCGGCCAAGACGCCTGCTGGAAGCGCTTCGAGCAGCTGCTCGATCAGCTCGAACGACGCGCACCGGCGACGGCCTTCTGGATGGGCGAGCGGCTCTCGGTGGCCGACATCGGCCTGTTTGCGCAGCTGCGTGCGCTGCAGACCGAGCTGACCATCTGGCAGCGTGATCAAATCGCACGTCGACCGGCGCTGGTCCGCTATCTTCAGCGCGTCGACGTCGCGACGCAATCGAGCGTCCGATCGCCGATCGCCGCGGTGGCCTAGACCGTGAGCAGCGCTACCAGCTGGGCTTCGTCGAGCTGCTGCTCTTTTCGCGTTAGTCCGTCGCGCAAACCGTAGCTGTTCTTGGCCAGCTCGTCCGGCCCGACGAACAGCAATCGGTGCAGCCCGGTGGCCGTCGAATACTTGAGGATCTTGTCGCGCTTTTGCACGCCCAAAAAACGCACGCTCACACCGGCACGGCGCAGCCGCAGTACCAGGCTCTGCGCGTCGGCCAGAGCAGCCTCGTCGCTGAGCGCGATGAGCAACGGAACCGGTGCAGCCTCAGCGCTGGCCCCACTGGCACCAGCACGCTCCTCCATAAGGCCAATCAGCCGCTCGATGCCGAACGAAAGCCCGACCGCGCCTTCGGGCTTGCCGCCATACAGCCCGACGAGATCGTCGTAGCGACCGCCACCGCCAAAGCTACCGAAGCCGGCTGCGCTTTGGGCCTGCGCCTCGAAGATCGGGCCGGTGTAGTAGTCGAGCCCACGCACCAGCGTCCAATCGAACTTCAGCATATCGGCGAAGCCGAGGCGCTGAGCCTTGGCGAAGATCTCGCGCAGCTCGGCACAGCCGGCTCGACCGCTCTCATCGGCGGCGATGCGCGCTTCGGCTTCGTCCAAGGTGTCGACTACGACCAGGCGAAAAAAGTCCGCGAAGTGCTGCGCCGTCAAACCGTAGCGAATGAACTCTTCCTGCACACCCTCTTTGCCGATCTTGTGCAGCTTGTCGAGCGCTCGTAGTGCGTCGGGCTTCTTCTCGATGGGGATGCCTGAGAGGCGCACCTGCGCGTCGAGGATTTTCCGGTTGTTGATAACCAGACGAAACGCCGGCAGGTCGAAGCTGCGCAGCACCTCGGTGGCCATCAACAGGAGGTCGACCTCGCAGTCCGACGAATAGGAGCCCAAGATGTCGGCATCGGCCTGATAAAATTCGCGGTAGCGCCCGGCCGCCGGGCGGTCGTAGCGCCACACTTTGCCAATCTGGTAGCGATACACCGGACGCGGCAGCTCCTGATGCGCGGCCATCACGCGCCCCGTCGACGAGGTGAGATCGAAGCGCAGCCCGAGCTTGCGTCCGCCCTTGTCCTCGAACGAATAGATCTCGTTCTCGGCCGCCGGCCCGCTCTTGAGCGTCAGCACCTCGAGATATTCGAAGGCCGGCGTGTCGAGCTCCTCGAAGCCGTAGCGCTCGAAGGCGCGCCGCAGCTTTTCGAACACCACGCGTCGCGTGCGCATCTGCGCTGGGAGAAAATCGCGGGTGCCCTTGGGAGTCTCGAAGGTCTTGCTCATGAACCGAGGCGCACGTCTTCGAAGCGAGTCAGATCGACGAAGGCGTGATAGCGCGCGGTGATCTCGTCCTGCGTGATCGAGCGCAGCCGGTCGAGCGACAGCGCCTCCACGCAGAACGACGCCATCACCGAACCGTAGATCATCGCGCGACGAACCGAGTGCGGCCCAAGGTCGGCGGCCGCGGTCAGATAGCCCATGAAGCCGCCGGCGAACGTGTCGCCCGCGCCGGTGGGATCGACGACCGCTTCGAGCGGATAGGCCGGCGCCGCGAATACGCCATCGGGATGAAACAGGAGTGCGCCCGAATCGCCGCGCTTGACGATCACAATGCGTGGCCCCATCTGTGCGATCGCGCGCGCCGCCTTGGGCAGGTTGTGCTCACCGGCCAGCATGCGCGCCTCTTCGTCGTTGAGGATCAACAGATCGATGCGCTGAAGCACCTGCAAGAGATCCGCGCGCGCACTGTCAATCCACAGGTTCATCGTGTCCATCGCGATCAGCTTGGGGCGCTTGACCTGCTCAAGAACGCGCAGCTGCAGCGCCGGCACGATGTTGCCGAGGAACAGAAAGTCGCTGTCAGCCCAGGTCGGCGGCAGCCGCGGATTGAAGTCGGCGAACACGTTGAGATCGGTCTGCAACGTCGTGCGCGACGACAAGTCCTCGCTGTAGCGGCCGTGCCAATGAAACGTCTTGCCGCTCTTGACCTCTTCGAGCCCGTCCAGCGCGATCTTGCGATCGGCAAAAAACTGCCGGTGCGCCTCGGGAAAATCGCCGCCGACGACGGCGACCAGCCGGACCGGCGCAAAATACGACGCCGCCGCGCAGAAAAAAGAGGCCGACCCGCCGAGCTGCTTCTCGTAGTGCTGGCCGCGCAGCTCCAGAGTATCGAAGGCCACCGAACCGACGCACAGAACGTTCGAGCTGCCGCTCACGAAACACCCCCACGAGATCCGAGTAATAGTTGCAAGCGAGCGCGGGTTGCCGCGGGGATAGCTTCGGGCGCGGTCATGATCGCATGGTCCAGCGCGCGCGCGCAGGCGCAGCTTCGCGGGTACGGAATCAGCGCGGCGCTGTTGATTACGATGCGCTTGGCCAGCTCCACGTTGCGCTTGAGCGTCGCGACAACCGTCTCGACCGAGACATCATCCTCTGTCTCGTGCCAGCAGTCGTAGTCGGTGGCCAAGGCGATGGTCACGTAGCAGAGCTCGGCCTCGCGGGCGAGCTTGGCCTCGGTCAGGTTGGTCATGCCGATGATGTGCGCGCCCCACGCGCGATAGAGGTTGGACTCGGCGCGGGTAGAGAACGCTGGCCCCTCCATCACCACGTGCGTTCCGCCGACATGCAGCTCCGTGCCGAGCTCGGCGACGGCGGCCTTGGCACCCTCGGCCACCTGAGCGTGCAGCGCGCCGCACACCGGATCGCCGAAAGCCACATGCGCGACGACGCCATCGCCGAAGAACGTCGACTCGCGGTTTTTCGTGCGGTCGATGAACTGATCGGGCAGGACAATGTGGCCGGGCGCGATCTCGGCGCGCAGCGATCCGACCGCGGAGACCGACAGCACCCACTGCACCCCGAGCTGCTTGAGGCCGTGCAGGTTGGCGCGAAAGTTGATCTCGTGCGGCAAGATGCGATGGCCGCGACCATGGCGCGGTAAAAAGACGAGCTTGGCGTCGCCCAGGCGGCCGACGACGTAATCGTCCGACGGTACGCCGAACGGCGTGTCGACGCGGACGCGCTCGACCTCGGTCAGCCCCTCCATCTCGTAGAGGCCGCTGCCGCCGATCACACCGATGATTCTGGGGCTGGTTGCGTTCTGTGCAGGAGACATGCGGCGCCTCTGGTAACACGCAGCGACGACGACGGTCAACGCTCGCCCGCAGAAGTGCTAGCGTGTGTGCAGCGATGGACGAGGCGCCCGATGCGACGGCCGACGCCGAGGTAGCCGCGCTGTTGGCCCAGGGGAGCCACGCCGAGGCCGCGCTCCACTATTTTCGACGCGGCCGTCTATTGGAGGCGCAGCAGCTGTACGAGCGGCTGTGGAACTTCGGCGCGGCGGCGCAAATGGCGCGCGCGCGCGGTGACCTCCCGGATTTGCTGCGGCTGCTCTTAGAGGCGCGCGAGCTCGCCGAGGCGGCCAAAGTCGGCACCCTGTTGCTCGACGGCGCCAGGCCGGATCAGGAGCGGGCTGCGGCATTTTATGAACGTCGTCAGATGTGGCCCGAGGCCGCCGTGCTGCGCGAGCGACTGGGGCAGCTGGAGCTGGCACACGGGCTGTTCGTCAAGGGCGGGCAGCGACTCGAAGCGGCGCGGCTCGACGAAGTGCTCGACCGTCCGCGCCAGGCCGGCCAGCTCTACGAGCGCTTTGTGCAGGATGAGCCGGACACAGTCGACAAGGCACACGCACGGTTGCGCCTGGCGCGAATCCTCAAGCGCTTCGGTAAGCTCGACGAAGCGACACGCCATCTGCAACGCGCCATCGCGCAGCTGTGCCCCGACGGTGCGCCGGCAAAAAGGGAGCTGACGCCGCTGGTGGTCGAGCTACGCACCGAGCTGGTCAAGGTGCTCCTGGGCTTGCATCTGGCGGGCGCTGCCGGCCACGCCTTTGTCCCGCTGCAGGCGCTGTCGCCGGAGATCGCGCCGCTGGAGCAGTGGCCCGCGACGGCCGACGAGAGCCAGCTGCTCGCCGGGCGCTATCGGCTGCACGAGCTGATTGGCGGCGGCGGGATGGGGCGGGTCTATCGCGCGGTCGACGAGCTATCGGGACAAGCGGTGGCGCTCAAGCTGGTCGCGCGGTCGACCACCGGAGCCGCTTCGACCGACGACGGATATCGGCGCTTCGTGCGCGAAGCGCAGATCGTCGCTGCGCTGCACCACCCCAACATCGTGCGCCTCCTGGCCGTCGATGAGGCGCTCGGCGTCTTGGTCATGGAGCTGATGCCCGGCGGCACGCTCGACGAGCGGCTGCAACTTACGCAGGGCGGCCTTTCGCTCGGCGCGGTCTTGGCGCTGGCGCTGCAGCTGGCCGGCGCCCTCGAAGCGGCCCACGCGCGCGGCGTCATCCACCGCGACGTCAAACCGTCGAACATTTTTTTCGCCGCCACTGGCGAGGCCAAGCTGGGTGACTTCGGGGTCGCGCATCTGCAGGCCTTCGGCGCAACCCAGACCGCCGGCTTCATCGGCACGCTGGCCTTCATGTCACCCGAGCAGATCTCCGGCGCGCCGCTGAGCTACGCCGCCGACCTTTACGGCCTCGGTGTGACACTGTTCCTCGCGCTGACCGGTCGACTGCCGTTTGCCGGACCGGACTTCGTCTCGGCTCATCTGGGCGAGGTGCCGCCGATCCCGTCAAGCGTGCGCCCCGCGGCTCGGCCGTTCGATGCGCTGGTGCTGCGCCTTTTGGCCAAAGCACCCACCGATCGCTTCGAAGAGCTGGGCGCGCTGCGACGCGCACTGATGGCGCTGCGCGAGCAGCTCCACGACGTTTCGGCCACGCCGGAAATAGCCGCAGAACCAGCGACCGAAGAGGAGTTGCCAACTGCCCCGAGCGAACGTTATGTGACCAGCGCAGCGCTCGGCGCCACGCTACACAGTCGATTGTCCTACGCCACCGATCGTGTGCTCGGTCGTCCGGTGATTTTAGAACGGTTCGACGTCGGCTACTTCACCCAGGAGGCGGGCGTCCGACACTTGTCGTGGTTGCGGAGTGCCGCCCAAGTGGGTCGCGGGCTGCAGCGCGTGCTGGCCTTTGAGCGTGCAGCGGATGGCAGTGGTCAGGCGGTGTTCGAGGCCATCCCGGGAACGGTCGTGCGCGACACCGAGCACGCTTCGATTGCGGCCGCATGTACCGCGCTGCGCGCCTCGGGCTGGACCGATTTGGCGGGCGAGCTTTCGTTCGTCGACGAAGGCGGCGAGTTGACGCTGCTGCTCGCCGGCGCCGGGCCCAATCCGGCCTAAGATTAGTCTAGTAGTGCGGCGTGGCCACCAGCAAGGTCACGAACCAGCACTCGCGCCCCTGCCTCGATCCGCGCGCCAAGCCCACACCGATCGCGCTCGCCTGCAGATCGATCTTGCTGCCCGCAACCGCGCTGGTCGAAGCCGACTCGACGTCGACCACCGTCTGGATCGTGCGTAGTTGTGCGTAGCGCGAGGCCAACCCGGGCAGGGCATCGTCGACCAGTTGACCCGAGGCACGCTCATCAACGCCGGCGGCCATCTGGCTGGCCACGCGCGCCGCCAATCGATCGAGATCTGCGTCGACTGCCAGTGCGCGCATCTTTTGCTGCTGCCGGCGCAGCTGTAGCGCCTGACGGATTAAGTCGATCGTGATCGCACTGGGCGGCGAGACGGGCGCGACGAAGAGCTGCGTCACGTAGAGCTCCTGTGCCGACGATGGGGTGGAACCATGTTGCGCCGCCTCGGCGGGCGCGATGGCGACACCGATGCCGACGTGGGTCACCTGTCGGTTGAGCAAGTTGGCGCGATGCCCCGGGCTGTCCATGAGGCCGTGCTCGGCCTCGACGGGGGTGTAGGCGCGCGCGACATTCTCGGCCACCACGCTGAAGCCGATCTTGGCCGAGTGCCGTCGATCTGCGGCGCTGCCCGTCGTCGGCGAAACGTGTCCGACGAAGCCGTGCTGCATCATATCGCT
>JBBQIO010000148.1:0-7621 GCA_038325015.1 Polyangia bacterium | reverse complement strand
CAAGGCCGACCTGCTTTTGTGCACGACGATCATCGAGAGCGGCCTCGACATCCCGCGCGCCAACACGATGTTCATCAACCGCGCCGACCGCTTCGGCCTGGCGCAGCTTTATCAGATTCGCGGACGCATCGGCCGAGCCCGCGAGCGCGCCTATTGCTATCTGCTCTTGCCTGGCGAGGAGACGGGCCTGTCGGCCGATGCCAAGAGCCGGCTGGCCGTCTTGCAAAAATTCACCGAGCTCGGCGCCGGCTTTCAGATCGCGTCGCATGACCTCGAGCTGCGCGGCGCCGGCGATTTACTGGGCGCGCGTCAATCGGGCGCGATCGCGGCGGTCGGATTCGAAACCTACACGACGCTCCTCGAAGAGGCGGTCGCGGCCCTGCGCGGCGAGCCTATCCATGAAGCCGAGGATCCGGAGCTGACCTGCGATCTGCCGGCCTTCATTCCCGAGGATTTTTGCCCCGACGTTGGCCAGCGCCTGGAGTTTTATCGCCGCCTGTCAGGCGCGCGCGACGAGGAGGAGGTGGGCCTGTTGGTGGTCGAGCTCGCCGATCGTTTCGGGACGCTGCCCGCCGAGGTCGAGCTGTTGGCCGACATCATGATCGTCAAGTCGCTGGGCCGACGGCTCGGCGCCCGGGCCATCGAGCTCAACGACGTGCGGCTCGGATTGACGCTCGGCGACGACACGCTCTTGTCGCCGGCGCAGGTGATGAAGCGCGTGCAGCAAAAGGGCTCGACCTGGAAGCTGACCCCCGACATGCGGCTGCAGCGCGCGTTCACCGCCGCCGAGCGTGACAACCGACTGGGGCTCGCCAAGCAGCTGCTCGATGAGCTATGGCAAGAGGCGAAGAAGAATCCGCCGCCGGTTCCGGCCCGCTGAAGGGACACTCGGGCAACCCGGCTGCCGCTTGCTCCGTCGGAGACTGCGTGCTACCTCGTCGTCGGCTGGAGGGGCCACGAATGATCGAGCGATTCACCATCTATGCTGCGCTGTCGTTGACCGCTGTCGCGTCGCTGGCCTGCCAGGACGTCAAGGCCTCCGGCGGGAGCCGCACCGCTACCGCTGACCAGAAGACGCAGCTGGCCAAGGTCGACGACGTGGTCATCACCGTCGCCGACTTTCAGGATCGCATCAACCGGATGTCGCCCTACATTCGCTCGCGCTACGGCTCGCTGGAAAAGAAGCGCGAATTCCTCGACACCCTGGTCAAGTTCGAGGTGCTGGTCAAAGAGGCGCAGCGCCGCGGTCTGGACAAAGATCCCGACGTACAGCGCACGATGAAGCAGGTCATGATCGAGAAGCTGGTCGAGGGCGAATTTGGCAAGCCGGTCGACGTCAGCGACGCCGACGCCAAGCGCTACTACGACGCCCATCCCGAGGAGTTCAATCAGCCGGCGACCGTGCGCGTCACCTCGATCCTGGTCAAGGACAAGGCGACCGCGGAAAAGGTGCTCGCCGACGTGCGCGTCAAGGGCGTGGACAACGAAGGTTTCCGCAAGCTGGTGGCGCAATATTCGATCGACGAGACGACCAAAGATCGCGGCGGGGACCTGCGTTACTTCGATGAAAAGGAGCGCGGGATGCCGCACGAGCTCGTTGCGGCGGCGTTCAACTTGTCGACGGTGGGGGAGAATTCGACGCCGATCAAGGGCGCCCAGGGGTGGACGATCTTGAAGCTGACCGGTCGGCGTAAGGCGGCGATGCACAGCTTCGAAGAGGCCAAGCCGACGATCAAGATGCGACTCGGACGCGAGCAGCAGCAGGTCGCGCGCGAGGCCTTCATTCGCAATCTGCGCGAGCAGGCGCACGTGACGATTGACGAGGGCAAACTGGCGCGTGTGCAAGTGCAGGGGATGGGCAACGGCTTTCCCGGCCCCGGCGTTCAGCCGCCCGGATTGGGTGAGTTTCACCCCGGCGCCGGTGGTATGCCGATCGCGACGCCGCAGACGCCGGGCGTTCCGGCCGGCAGTCAAAACATCGCGCTGCCGCCAGCCGTGCCCGCGCCCGCCGCCGACCCGACCGCCGCCTCGACGCCGGTCGGCCCAAAGGAATGACCCGGTCATGAGCCGTTTTGCCAAAAGCGCCGTGCTGGCGCTCGGCTTGCTTTGCGTCGTTGCCCGTCCGGCGCGGGGAGCACAGCGCCGCGTCCTCGATCGCGTGGTCGCGGTGGTCAACGAAGAAATCGTTCTCGAAACCGAGCTGGAACAGTGGGCGGCGCAGCAGTTGAAGGGCGTCGAGTTCGACACCGACGAAGGACGCAAACAGTGGGAAGCGAACAAGCGCAAGGCACTCGATTCGATGATCGAGGGGCGCCTCATCGCGCAGCAAGCCACCGAGCTCAAGCTCGCGGTCACGCCCCAGGAGGTCGATCGCTCGATCGAGGAGATCAAGAAGTCGAACAACCTCAACGATGAGCAGCTGGCCGAGGCGCTCAAGGCGCAGGGCTTCACGCTCGAGTCCTATCGCAAGAGCCTCAAGCGCCAGATCGTCGAGATGCGCGTCATCAGCACCGCCGTGCGCAGCCGTGTCAGCGTCAGTGACGACGAGGTGCGCGCCTACTATCTGCAGAACGAGCGGCAGCTGGCCGGCGATAAGCAGGCCCACGTGCGGCAGATTTTGATCGCGCTGGCCCCCGACGCCTCCGTCGAGGACGTGGCGCGGCGACAGACGACGGCCACTCAGGTCACCACGCTGGCGCGGCAGGGCCGATCGTTCGTCGAGCTGGCCAAGGCCTACTCGGACGACTCGGTGACCAAGGCCGAGGGCGGTGACATCGGCTGGATCAACAAGGGAGCGCTCGTCGAGGAGCGACTGAACGACGTCATCGCCGGCATGGATCCCGGGGACGTGCGCGGGCCGATTCGCGGGGCCCGCGGCTTTTACGTGCTGCAGCTCGTCGAGCGCAAGCAGGGCGACTTGAAGCCGTACGAAGAGGTCAAAGAGCAGCTCCGTCGCCAGCTCTACGATCAGCAGGTCGAGAAGTCGACGCAGTCATGGATGCGGGAACTCAAGAAGCGCTCGCACATCGACATCCGGCTGTGAGCGCGGCGCGCCATCAGCCGGGCGGCCAGCCGAGCGATCGGCCGGCCAAAAGATGCAGGTGCAGGTGATGGACGGATTGACCCGCGTCGGCGCCGGTGTTGACCACCACGCGATAGCCCGACTCGACGACGCCGAGTGTGCGCGCCACTTTCTGCGCCGCGAGGAGCAGGCCGCCGGCCAACGACACCTCGCCATCGAGCTGGTCGAGCGACGCCAGATGGCGCCGTGGAATGATCAGCACGTGTGTGGGCGCCTCCGGATGCAAGTCGGCGAAGGCCACGATGTCGTCGTCCGCGTGCAAAAGCGTGGCTGGGATGGTGCCGTCGGCAATTTTGCAAAAGATGCAGTCGCTCATGGGGCTGTTTTCGCGCGCCCCACAAGGCCCGTCAAGTGAGGCGGCGGCTGCGCGTCGTTTCCTGGAACGTCGGGCGGGTCTACTCCCCCCGCGGGCGCAACTGGTTGGCCGACAGCGACGTGCCGCGCGTCGTGGCGACGTTGAACGAGCTCGATCCCGACGTCGTGTTGCTGCAGGAGCTGGCCAATGCCGACCAGCTGGCGCGGCTGATGGGCCTTCTCGAAAGTGTCGGCGGACCCGCCGCTGCCCATGGGCAAGGCTATGCCAGCGCGCTCGCCGAGCGCTGCAGCTACGATCGCCAGTCGGCCGCGCTCGGCAGGCGCGCCCTTTTGCCGGCGTTCGAGCAGCTCGAGCTCGGGACGACAAAGCGTGGAGTGGTGGCCTGCACCTTCGACTTGTTCGGCAACGAACGAGCGGTCGCGCTGAGCGTACACTTCGATGCGTTTCGCCGCATCGTGCGCCGTCGACAAGCCGAAGCGCTCGTCCGTTTGACCGACGCACGCACCGAGAGCGTCGTGTTCGCGGGGGGCGACTTCAACTTCGATCCGGCGCTCGCCGCGCGCCTCGGCGACCCGCTCGACGGGGGCACCGCGAAGCTTCTGCGCGGCGGGCTAGTCGATGTGGGCGCGACCAGTGGCCCGACGTTGTTTTCGCTTTTGCGGCTCGATCACATGCTGGTGCGCGGGGTCGCGGCCGAGGATCTGTTCACGCGGGTCGCGCCACGCCGCTTGCCGGCCGGCGATCATGCGCCGCTCGTCGTCGATCTGCACCACCGTGCTGCGAGTGACAGTTGACGCCGCCGCCCACGAGCCCCACCATCGGGCAAGGGGGCTCCGTGGAGCATCGCAGAACCGATCGCCGCTACGAGCGCTGCGTCGACATCTCCATCACCTATGATGGCACGACGCTCAAGTCGCAAACGCGCAACGTCAGCCTCGGCGGGGTGTTCGTCGAGACCGATGCCGTGCTGCCGTTCGGGATGCGCGTGTCGGTGACCTTTCATATCTCCACGCAGGCCGAGGCGGTCGAGGTCGAGGGGCAGGTTCGCTGGTCCGAGCTCGAGGATGGCGCGGTGCGCGGCGTCGGAATTCGCTTTGAAGGGCTGCGCGCGCGCGACGTGTGGGCGCTCAATAAACTCTTCGAGACGCCGCTGGCAATGCCTTAATCTCGGCATCGAAAAATGCGCATCCCTGGCGCGCTGTTCGCGGTAGGCTGCGCGGCGCATGCGACATAACCATCGATCGTGGATGTTTTTCGTGGGTGCTGCCGGCCTGTTTGCGCCGCCCGCTTTTTCCGCTGCCCACGCTGCGGAGCGTCCAGCGGTTGCCGTGCTGTGGATGGGCGGGGCCGAGTCCTTCGACGCCGGCGAACGGCTGGTCAGCGACATCAACCACGCGCTGGCCGGCTCCAGCGCGCGCCCGCTCGACGCCAGCGAGGAGCGCAAGCTCTTGGTTCGCGGCGGTCAGCTCGGCAAGCTCGACGAGGCGCTGCACGCCGGCGAGCAGGCGTTCGGCCGGCTGCAGTTCGCCGCCGCAGCGACGGCCTTCGAGGCGGCGCAAAAAATCCTGCTCGACGACGCGCCACTGGCGGCGCTGCCCACGCGCTGGTCACGCGCCGAGCGCGGCCTTTTGGCCTGTTATGACCAGCTCGGCCGCAACGATGATGCGGCGCTCGCCGCCGAGCGATTGACCTGGCTGGGTGGCGGCTCGGAAGTCGCCGCCCTGATCGCCAAGCACCGCATCGATCGCAGCTGGGAGCCGGAGCGCCCGCCCGTGCTCATCGTCACCGATCCGCCGGGGGCGCAGATCCTGCGCAACCTTTTGCCCGCCGGGATCTCGCCGATCGAAGTGCACGGCGGCGATGCCAGCGTCGACGTCATCGACGCCGAAGCTCCGGGGCGGCGGCGCATGCATGTCGCGCTACCGTCGAAGGGAACGCTGAACATCGCATTGCCGGTCGAAGATCGTGTCGAGGTCCTCGTCGACCAAGTGCGCTTGGCCGCGCCCGATGCGCCGCTCGAGCTGGTCGCCGCGCTGGGGCACAGAGTCGGCGCACATCGTGTGCTGGCGCTCATGCCGACGGGCAGCTCGACGGTGCGGGCGCGCTGGTTCGACGTCACCAAAGGCGCCTGGGCGGCGGATCCGATCGATGTCGACGCCAGCGGTCAGCCGGCGGTGGATCGCCTCGTGGCCTATGTGACGCCGGGCTCGGCGCCGGTGCTCATCATCCCAGCCGCGGTCGCCAAGGCGCCCGCCAAGAAGCAGCGCGGGCCGTGGGCCAAGTGGTACACCTGGGTGGCGGCCGGCGGAGTCGTCGCGCTGGTCGTGGCGCTGGCGCTGGTCGATCGCGTAGGCAGCGACAAGCTGACGGTGACGACCACGCATTAGTGGCTGGATCCGTGATTACACGACAAACGGAGTTCCGCCGCAGGTCGCGCTACACGTTGTTGATCTCGCGCAAATCCGCCGCTAGTGGCCCTGGGGTCGCGATTTGGTACCTAGCGAGCGCGGCGGGAATGTCGCGCACAATCTCCATGTACTTTCCGCCAATCGAATAGATCATGCAGGCGGTTTGCAGAATGGCTCCCAAGATCGGGCCTACGTTCATAGCGACCAGCACCCCGCGGATCGACCTTTGCTCGCTGCTGCGTGCACGATCCATGAGATGTCGTCGCGCATCGGCGTCCCACGTAGAAACCAGCCGCCAATCGTGAAGAATGAGCAAACCGCCCGCTTCGGATACCTCAGCCGCGCGCTTCTGGAGCACCAGGTTGACGAGACTGGTCGCGTTGGCGGCAGCCTCGAGAGTGCCGTGGGGCTGCACCGCCAGGGTGATCAGCACGGCCGGCTGCGCGTACCACGCATAGCCAGTCGACTGCACCCAATGAGTCGGCCAGCTGCAGAACGGAGAGGCAATGCGGCCGGCCTGCACCGTCGGCCCGTCAACAGAATCCACAGCGGACATCGAGTCGGCACCACGCATCTTGAGAAGAAGTCGGCTGCGTAACGGTTTTCTTGAGCAGGGCTTCCAGCCCGCACGACGGGGCCTGCCAGCCAGCGACCAATTGCCGATCGATCACGGAACGCTCGACTTACCGCATGCTCCGGGCGCGCCCATTGCCACACAAAGGTCCATATATTCCGCAGCTGTCCGATATTCGGCTAATCGCACGTGGCGCCCAGCTCATAGCTGCCAATGTCCGGCTTGGCATCACGGCGTGCACCGCGCTGGTCGGTCAACGGTGCAGGAAGCACGGCGCGGTCAATGGCTGCGACGCCTGGGGCGCGAACCCACGCGCCGTGATCGAGAGCCAGCGCCTCGAGCATGGGATCGGCGATGGTCGACTTTGGCACCGTAGACACGGTCCGTGGATCAGGCCATTCGAGGTTGCCGCCGTCGTCGCTGACCGTGAAGTTGACCTGTTGCGCGCCGCTGCGCCCGGTGTTGTTGGCGAAGATAGAATTGGTCACGTGTACATCGCGCATGCCAGGAAGCCACACCGCTCCGTTGCCGGTTGCGGTGTTGTCGACAAACGTCGAGCTTGAGATTCGCACCTTGGCTTGATCGGCGATATTCATCCGCAACGCGCCGCCCAAATCGGTGTCGCATTTGTTACCGGAAAACAGCGTGTTCTCGAACGTGTACGTCGCCGAGCCGTCGGCCCAAATCGCACCGCCCGAACCGGTCGCATGATTGTCGATAAAGGCGGTCTTGGTGACCGTGACGAGCTGGTCGGCGTGAATGAACAGCGCGCCGGCGCGCCCGGGGTTGCTCTCGTTGCCACGAAACGTACAACCTTCGACAGTCACCTTGTCTGGTGGATAGGCGTAGAGCTCGCCTCCTCCGCTGTCGTCGCCCGCGCCACGATTCTGCACGAACAGCGATCGGCGCAGCGTAATCTCACCCGCCGTCTTAACGCCGTTCTTGTAATCGCCAGGACCGCCCCCGTCGGCGAAAAACGCGCCGCTGCCAAGCTGACCGGCGGACTTGTTCTTGATGAACACCGAATCTTCGACGACCGGATTAGCGTGGATAGCGTACACCGCGCCGGTGGTGGTGCCGATGTTGGATTCGAAGCGGCAGCGCAGCACATGGAGATTGCCGCCATTTGCCGACACCGCCCCGCCGCTGAAACCATTGTTGGCGATGGATCCGTCGTTGCCGATAAAGACCGAGTCATGAATGAAGACTTGGGCGCTGCGGTAGCCGGCGCGGATCGCCCC
>JBBQIO010000147.1:0-7623 GCA_038325015.1 Polyangia bacterium | reverse complement strand
GATGTACCATCCCTTCGCGCGAACGCTCCTGCGGATTATCGAAGTCGAGTCGGTGCAGGCTCTCTTCAGCCGCGCGACGCAGGTGGACCCACAAAGTGCGCGACTCGGTGTTCCAATATTCGATTTCGTATCGCTCTTCGGACCGACCAACTATGTTGCTCAGCCGTATCCGGGCCAACGGTCCGCGGCCGACGTGGGCGAGGCCGCGCTCGACTTTGCTGTCGGCAATGCGGGGGCCTACTCAATCTACAACTGGGAGCTCTTTTATCACGCGCCCATGTTCATCGCCTCGCTGCTCTTGCAAAACCAGCAATTTGACGATGCCCTGACGTGGCTGGCTTACATCTTTAATCCAGGGGATCCGGGAACGGACAAATACTTTACGGCCGCCTCTGTGCCTGTGGCGCGCTACTGGCAAACCGCGCCTTTTTTCGCGCTAAACGCGAATGGATGGAACAGCCAGGACATCGATGCCGTCCTGAGCGACCTGAGCTCGCCCGCCAATCAGCAGGCGCTGCACAACTACGCAACCGATCCATTCGATCCCTTTGCCATTGCCGATCTGCGCATCGGCGCCTACGCAAAGGCGACGGTCATGAAGTATCTCGACACGCTCATCGCGTGGGGCGATTCGCTATTTACTAGCTACACATCAGAAACAGTCGCTCAGGCAGAGCAGCTCTACGTCCTGGCTGACCTCCTCCTGGGACAGCGGCCTGCCGCAGTGCCAGCGCCGGTGCCGCCGCCGGGTACGCCACCCCCGACGTATGCGACGGTGGGGAGCTCACTCGACGCGTTTGCCGAGGCGATGCTCGCGGTTGAAAATACGATCGTCGTGCCGCCGTCCGGAATTGTCGGCACCGGTGCGCCGCTACCGCTCTTGCCGCTTTTTTGCATTCCGCCGAACACGCGGCTTCTGGCCTATTGGGACACCGTTGCGGACCGCCTCTTCAAGATTCGTAACGGGCTCAACCTGCAGGGCCAGCCGGTGCCGCTGCCGCTCTATGCCCCTGGGATCGACCCGCTCCAAGCCGGGAGCGGAGCGAGCGGGCTAGGCACCAATGGCGCGGCAGCGCAGGCACCGATTTATCGATTTGCGACTTATCTGCAAAAGGCGGTCGAACTGACCAACGATGTGCGCTCGTTCGGTGGGCTGCTCTTGTCGGCACTCGAAAAGCGCGATGCCGAGGCCCTGGCGGCGCTGCGGGCGACGCAGGAGGTCGACATCCAGACGCGTATGGTCGATATCAAGACGCAGCAGGTTACCGAGGCAACGGATCAGATTGCTGCGCTGCAAAGTCAGCGAGCAGTGTACCAGACGACGGCCGATTATTACCAGTCGCTGTCCGCGGCACAGCTCAACGAGTGGGAGATAAAAGCGCTGGCGCTACAGGCCGTCGCGCTCGGTCTGAATTTTCTGGCCATTCCGCTCGACCACGCCGCCGGAGTGGCGCAGCTCATTCCGTCATTCAGTATGGGCGTCGACGGTTTTGGCGGTACGCCTCACGTGACAGCGTCGTTCGGCGGTGGCAACATCGCCGGATCGTTGAGCTCGGCGGCGGGTACGATGCGCGGGTTGGCGGGGCTCGCATCCGAGGCGGCCGGCATTGCGACCACGATGGGTAGCTACCAGCGACGGGCGGCCGACTGGACGTATCAGGTCAGCCTGGCCAACGCCCAGATAGCCCAGGTCGACGCCCAAATGACCGCGGCCAATGATCGACTGATGATTGCCAACAGCGAGCTGAGCCTGCAGAACACGCAGGTCGACAACGCCCAAGCGGTCAGCACGTTCTTGACCAACAAATACACCAACACGCAGCTCTATGACTGGATGGCCGGACAGCTGACGACGGTTTATGCGCAGGCCTATCAGCTTGCGCTCGGAATGGCGCAGCAAGCCGAGGCGGCGTTCCAGTACGAGCTGGGCAGCTCGCGGAAATTCTTGCAAAGCGGCTATTGGGATAGTCAACACAAGGGGCTTCTCGCTGGGGAAAGCCTGCTTTTCGATCTGCGTCGCCTGGAGGCGCAATATCTCGCGGACAACGAGCGCGAGCTCGAGCTCACCAGGACCATCTCCGTCGCAATCACACAGCCGCTGGAGCTCGTGGCGCTGCTGCAGAGTGGCTCCTGTACGATTGCCCTGGACGAGTCTCTCTTCGACGCCGACCATCCTGGACACTACTTCCGTCGGCTGCGCTCCGTTGCGGTGACGATTCCGTGCGTGACTGGTCCGTACATCGGGGTCAATGCCGACCTCACACTGACCAGCGAGACGGTGCGAATGAGCCCGACTCTTTCGGGTGGCACTTACACTCCGCAAGCAGCGGGTACGCCTCCCACGGACCAGACCGTCTTTCGCTATTCCACTCCTGGGACGATGGTCTCGACGAGCAGCGGGCAGAATGACGCCGGGCTGTTCGAGATCAACCTGCGCGACGAGCGTTGGCTGCCCTTCGAGGGGCAGGGCGCAATCAGTCAATGGGCTCTTTCGCTCAATCGCCAGGACAACGCCTTCGACCTGTCGACGATCAGTGATGTCCTCCTACAGGTTCGCTATTCGGCCAAAACGGGCGTTCCGGCAGACACCGTACGCAAGGCGTACGCCGGAGCGAGCACGCCACCGAGCGCGCTTGTCAGTATCAAGGGCGCGTTCCCGGATGCCTATGCAGCGCTCATCAAGTCGCCGACCGCGACCACACCGCAGCTGACCTTGGCGCTCACGAGCTCGCTAGTAAGCTACTCGCCGACGGCGCCCACACTAACCAACCTCACCCTCTATGCGCTTTCGCCGGGGTCCAAGGTCACACCGCTGACGATCACGATTTCGCCGACTGTGGGCCTCTTCCAAACCTACGTGCTGACGCTGAGCAACCTGCCCACCGGTCCGCTCGACGACCTGTGGCTCGTCATGACGTACGCGACGACCACACCGAGCCCGTGACGAGCGCATTGTGAACGATGAGAGAAAAGGGGGGCCGGCCAACACCCAATCGAGAGACGGCGACGCGGCCTCGGCCCCGCTGCCATTTCCCACGCTGCCCAAAGGCGGCGGCGCGATCCGCAGCATCGGGGAAAAGTTCTCGTCCAACCCGGCCACGGGCGCGGGAGCGTTGACCATCCCGATCTATGCTTCGCCCGGGCGCGGTGGCTTTGGTCCGACGCTCGCACTTCAATACGACTCCGGGCAGGGCAACGGGCCGTACGGCATCGGCTGGAGCTTGTCGGTTCCGCGCATCACGCGCAAAACCAACAACGGATTGCCGCTTTATCAAGACGGGCTCCTCGCCGATTCCGATACCTACATTTTGTCGGGAGCGGAAGAGCTGGTGCCGGTCCTGACCGAAGTAAGCGGGGAGTGGAGCCGTAACCCGCAACCGCCGGTCAGCTTCGGTGCGGATACCTACGACGTGATTCGTTACCGACCGCGGGTCGACGGTCTGTATGCGCGCATCGAGCGTTGGAGCCGCCGCAGCGACGGGGACGTTCATTGGCGAGCGATCAGTAAAGAGCACATCACGTCGATCTATGGGCAATCCAAAGCGGCGCGCGTTGCCGATCCAGAAAACCAGGCCCGCGTGTTTTCCTGGCTGCTCGAGCAGTCGCTCGACGGCAAAGGCAACGTCGTCGCGTACGCGTACCAAGCCGAGGATCAGAAAAATCTCGACCCAACCATCGGAAACGAGGGCACGCGGCCCGTCGCCAATGCGTATCTGAAGACGATTTCGTACGGCAATCAGACGCCGGGCGTCGCCGACGATTGGCATTTTCAGGTTCTATTGGACTACGGCGATCTGAATGCGACGGATCCACTCGGCGTAGCCGAGGCCGTGTGGCCAAGCCGTCCTGATCCTTTTTCGGATTTTCGGTCGACGTTTGAAGTTCGGACCTATCGGCTTTGTCAGCGCATCTTGATGCTGCACAACTTTGCCGAGCTCGGCGGCTGGACCGTGGTGCGCTCGACGGAGCTGCACTATTCGCCCAACCCGATCGCTAGCTACCTGGCGACGGTGACCCAAACCGGTTGGCTCAAAGGCGTGGGCGGCTACACCACCTTGCAGCTCCCGCCCATCGAGCTCGGCTACTCGCGGCCGACGATCGAGCCCGTCCTCCACACCGCGGACGCCAGCACGCTGGCAAATTTGCCCACCGGCATCGACGGCAAGAGCTATCAGCTGGTCGACCTAGACGGCGAAGGCCTCCCGGGAGTGTTTACGCAGCAGGGTGGCGGACTCTTCTACGAGCGCAGCCTGGGCGACGGGCATTTTGGTGGCCCGCAGCGCATGACGGCCCCGTCGCTGACGCCCAAGGCCATGACGCCGCAGCTCGCCGATCTCGATGGCAGCGGCCATCGCTTTTTGGTGCAGCGCGATCGTTCGCCCGAGGGATTCTTTGAACGGCGTGGGGACGAGTGGGGCTCGTTTGTTGCGTTTCGCGAGTGTCCCAACGTTGACTGGGACGACGCCACGCTTCAATACGTCGACCTCGACGGCGACGGCCTGCCCGATCTACTCAAGCCCGAAGGCGAGCTCTTCCGCTGGTGGCCCTCGCTCGGCAAACGCGGATATGGACCCGAACGGCGAACCGTCCAGCCGCGCGACGATCAGCAGGCACCGTACGTGGTCTGGACTGACCCGCGCCAGGCGATTTTGCTTGCCGATATGACCGGTGACGGCCTGTCCGATATCGTTCGGATTACCGGCGCCGGCGTCAGCTACTGGCCTAATCGCGGGTATGGTCGCTTCGGTGCACGCGTAATTATGCGCAGCGCGCCGCTTCTGGCGTCGCTCACCGCGTTCAATCCCAAATACGTCCGCTTGGCGGATATCGACGGATCGGGCACCGCCGACCTCATCTATCTCGAGAGCGGCGTCGCCCGCATTTGGCTCAACCAAGCGGGCAACGGCTACGGCCCCCAGGTCGACGTGGCGTTTCCGTCGCCGGCCAACAACGACGTCACAGTCACCGACCTCCTCGGCAAAGGCACAGCATGCCTGGTCTGGTCGTCCCCGCTCCCTGGCAATCGGGGCAGGCAGTTCCGCTACCTCGACCTCATGAGCGGGACCAAGCCGCACCTGCTTGTCTCGGTGAAGAACAACCTGGGAGCGACGACCACGATCGATTATCAACCGTCGACATCGTTCTATCTGGCCGACCGCGCGGCCGGGCTGCCGTGGGTCACCAAGCTGCCGTTTCCAGTGCAGGTTGTCGCGCGTGTTGAAGTCGACGAAACGGTGACCGGCACGAAAATGGTCACCCGCTACACCTACCATCACGGCCACTACGACGGGGTCGAGCGCGAGTTCGCCGGCTTTGGCATGGTCGAGCAGCTGGACGCTGAGACCTTGCAAGACGGATCGGCCACGCCGATCGTCTATACGCCGCCCAAGCTGACCAAGTCGTGGTTTCACACCGGCGCGTTCTTCGACGCCAAAACGGTGTCCAAACAATACGCGACCGAATACAGCCCCGACTTCCCCGAGTTGGTTCCCGACTCGCTCATGCCAGCGGGCATCACGCCTGAGCAGGCGCGGGAAGCGGCGCGAGCGTTGCGTGGACACATGTTGCGCCAAGAGGTCTACGGCCTCGACAGACCGGCGCCTAGCGGTCCGGGCCTCGAGGACCATCCTTACGTCATCACCGAGAGCAATTACGAAGTCCGATGGCTACAGCCGCTCGGGAACAATCGCTACGGCTCGTTCGACGTCATCCCCCGCGAAACGCTGACGGTCCATACCGAGCGCAATCCCGCCGACCCGCGCATCGAGCACGACGTCACTCTTTCGGTCGACGCCTTCGGCAATCCGACGGAAGCGGTGCACATCGCCTACGCGCGCGCCGGTGGCAGCGGGCCGCAAAGCCAGACGCTCATCACGGATGCGCAGCATCAGTACGTCTCGCTGATCAGCGGCGCGGATTACTACCGCGTCGGGTTGTTGCGGCAAAGCTTGATGTACGAGGTGACTGGCGTTGCCGCCGCAACGGCTCAAAAGTACGCGTTTGCCGATGTCGCTCAATTCATCGCATCGCTCAAGGGCACGGCATCGGGCACGCTCGACTTCTCGGTAACGACGCCACCTTCTACGCCGGCGTGGCGCCTTATTGAGAACACCAAGCTGATCTATCTCGGCGACGACACGAGTAGCGAAGCGATCCAGGCACTGGGCCTGATCGTCGATACCCAGCATGCGGCGTTGACTCCCACGCTGGCCGCCAATGTCTATCAAGCGCTCGCTCCCGCGACGACGACGGTCGACCAGCTTCTGACCGCCAACGGCTACATTACGGATGGAGCCTTGTGGTGGGCCCCCACGGGTCAAACCGCATACGCTGCTGGAAGCTTCTACTTGCCCATCGGATTTACTGACCCATTTGGCAACACCAGCAGCTTGACGTACGACAGCTATGCGCTCTTGCCCGTCACGGCGAAGAGCGGAACCAACAGCGCGACATCGCTCTATACAACGACGGTAATGGTGCAGAACGACTATCGCGTGCTAGCTCCGATGCTGATTACCGATACCAACCAGAATCAAACCCAAGCTCAGTTCGACGCGCTTGGTCGCGTGGCACACACCTGGGTCATGGGCCAAGCGGGACAGAGTGTCGGGGACGACCTCGGGCATCCATCGACGAGCATTTCGTACGTTTGCAATGTGATTCCCGCCTACGTCGTGGTCACCAAGCGCGAGCAACATTGGAATACCGATCCAACCGATACGAAAACGCAGATTGCATACAGCTACACGGATGGTCTCGGTCGCGTAGTCCTGACCAAAAAGCAGGCGCAACCCGACGCCAGCGGCGCGCGCTGGGCGGGCACGGGCCGCGTGGTCTTCGACAACAAGGGCAACCCGGTCCAGAAGTTCGAACCCTATTTCAGCGCATCGCCCAATTACGAAGCGGTGATCAACGGGGTTTCGGACCTTCTGCAATACGATCCGTTGGGGCGGGTTATCCAAACGAACCATCCGAATGGCAGCTATTCGACGGTTTCCTTTGGCGAGCTCGCGCTGAGCGGGACCATGTGGGTACTGACGGTCAACGCCTGGGGGCAGATCAACTACGACGAGAACGACACGGTCGCCGCCCCCAAGAACGCTTGGTATAGCGCCTACAGTGGGGGCACCGTCGAGCAACAAGACGCGGCCACCAAGACCTGGGCCCATCGCTGGACGCCGACGCGAACGCATGTCGACTCTCTCGGTCGAACTTACTCAACCGAGCAAGACAATGGCTTTGACACGTCTGGCGCGGCGCAGCTGTTCGACACCAGCCTGACGCTCGACATCCAGGGCAATCAACGGGTGGTGACCGACGCGCGGCAAATCAAGATCGCGCAGACGGCCTTCGATATGCTCAAGCATCCGCTGGTGGTCAACAGCGTCGATGCGGGAACCAAGACGCAACTGTTGGATGTTGCGGGAGCGGTTGTCTCCGAGTGGACCTCGACCGGGTACCAGATCGACCGTGAGTACGATCCGCTTCGCCGCCCGCTGCGCGTTTGGACCACGCTCAACGGCGGGACGAAACAGCTTGTCGAGCGGACGTTCTACGGAGAGCTCATCAACGAGCCGGCTGCAAATCTGCGCGGGCAGATCTTCGCCCAACTCGACGGTGCCG
>JBBQIO010000146.1:0-7632 GCA_038325015.1 Polyangia bacterium | reverse complement strand
GATCGACGAGCACGGCGTGGCGCTGGCTGAACGTGCCACGCCGCGAATCCTGGCCCGAGAAGCGCACCAGCGTCTTCTCCATGACCAGGCTGCCGAAGGCCAGCGCCTCGCCCATGCCCCAGTCGATGGGCGCCTCGCCCTTGCCCATCTGCGCCCGCAGCTGCAGCAGCTTGACCACCTTGGGATGAACTGCAAAGCCCTCGGGCGCGCGCGTCAGCCCGTCGGTGATCTTCGATAGAAGATCGGCCGCGACGCCGGTCTCGACCTCGGGCACCACATTATCCGGTCCGCCGAGATAGCCGATCCAGCCCTCTTTGAACGACGAGACCTGCGGCCGTTTGCGCGTCTTGTGGGCAAATGCGTCGTCGAGCCGCGCATGCTGCTCGGCGGTCAACGCTTCGACCTGCGCGGCGGTCAGCACGCCGGTGTCAGCGAGCCGCTTGCCATACAGCGCGCGCACGCCGGCATGCGCCTCGATTGCACGATACAGCACCGGCTGCGTGAAGCCCGGCTCGTCGCCCTCGTTGTGGCCGAATTTCCGGTAGCACAGCATGTCGATGATGACGTCGGAGTGAAACTCCCGACGATAGTCCATCGACAGCCGCACGGTTTGGATCACCGCCTCGGGATCGTCTCCGTTGACGTGGAAGATCGGCACTTGAATGCCCTTGGCCACATCGGTGCAATAGGGCGTCGAGCGCGACGCCTTGGGCAGCGTGGTAAAGCCGATCTGATTATTGACGATGATGTGCAGCGTGCCGCCCGACCGATAGCCGTGGATGTCGGACAGATTCAGCGTCTCGGGCACCAAGCCCTGCCCGGCGAACGCAGCATCGCCGTGGATCAAGATGCCGAGCACGCGCTCGTGACGTTTATCCGCATGAAAGCGCTGCTTGGCGCGCACCCGACCGACCACCACCGGGTCGATGGCTTCGAGATGGCTCGGATTGAAGGCCAACGAAAGGTGCAGTTTTTTCCCGTTGCGCGTCACTTTGTCCGACGAAAACCCCAGGTGGTACTTGACGTCGCCGCCGCCGAACATGGTCTCGGGATCGATGTCCTCGAACTCAGCGAAAAGATCCGTCGCGGTCTTGCCGAGCACGTTGGCCAGGACATTGAGCCGCCCGCGGTGCGCCATGCCGAGCACGACCTCTTTGACGCCCTGATCCGCGGCGCGCTCGAGGCCGAGCTCGAGCAGCGGGATGAGCGACTCGGCGCCCTCGAGTGAAAAGCGTTTGGTGCCGACGAACTTGGTGTGGCAGTAGCGCTCGAACGTCTCGGCTGCGGTCAGGCGCATCAGAATGAAGCGGCGGGTGTCGTCGTCGATCTCGGGCCGATTGAGCGTTGGCTCGATGCGCTCTTCGAGCCAGCCGCGCCGCTCGGTCGAGGTGATGTGCGCCAGCTCGACACCGATCGGGCCGCAGTAGATAGTCCGCAGCCGCGCGATGATTTCACCGAGCGGCGCCTGCAGCACGCCGAGCAGCCCGCCTGAGGCGACGATGCGGGACAGATCTGAGTCGGTAAAACCGTAGGTGTGCGGATCGAGCTCGGGACTTTCGATCTTGGGCAGATGATCGAGCGGGTCGAGCTGCGCGGCCATGTGGCCGAGCTCGCGATAGGCGTTGACCAGGGCCTGGACGCGGCCAAACGGCGCGCCGTGATCCTCGGCCGTGACCAGCGCTCCGGCGGTCAGATGGTCGACCAGGTGGCGGGCTGCGCTGACGTGGACCGTGGCCGTGCCGTTGCCGTTGCCGTTCAGTGACCCGTACGTCGCGCCGCCGTTGCTACCGTTTTGAGCGTCGTCATGCGCAGGCAGCGCGCCGGATTCGAACAGGTTGCGCCAGCTCGAATCGACAGTTTGCGGGTCCTTTTGGTAGCGCGCGTACTGCTCGTCGAGGAACGCGAGATTGATGCCGAGAGTGACGAGGTCGTTGGACATGGCGGTGAATCATACATATAAAAGGCGGCCGGCGTTCAGCAACGGAGAATCCATGGGCGATACGCGTAGTGAACGAGATACGTTCGGAAATATCGAAGTCCCCGCGGACCGATTGTGGGGCGCGCAAACGCAGCGCTCACTGCAAAATTTCAAGATCTCGGGCGAGCGCATGCCCGCGCTATTTATCCATTCGCTGGCGCAAGTCAAGCGAGCCGCCGCGGTCGTCAACCTGGCCATCGGCGCCCTGCCCAAAGACAAGGCCGAGGCGATCATCGCCGCTGCGGACGAGGTCATCGCAGGTCGGCATGACGCGGAGTTCCCGCTGGTCGTTTGGCAGACCGGCTCGGGCACGCAGACCAACATGAACATGAACGAGGTGCTGGCCAACCGCGCCTCCGAGCTTCTCGGCGGCGTTCGCGGCAACGATCGGAAGGTCCACCCCAACGACGACGTCAACAAGTCGCAGTCGTCGAACGACGTGTTCCCCACCGCGATGCACGTCGCGGCGGCGCGCGCGTTCGAGACCCAGCTCCTACCGGCGCTGGCGCAGCTTCGCGATACGCTGGCCAACAAGGCGCATGCGTTCGCCGACATCGTCAAGATCGGCCGCACCCATCTGCAGGACGCGACGCCGTTGACCCTGGGGCAAGAATTTTCCGGCTACGTCGCGCAGCTCGATCATGGCGCGGCGCACCTGCGCTCGGCGCTGCCGCATGTGCACGAGCTGGCGCTCGGCGGCACCGCGGTGGGCACCGGCTTGAACGCGCCCAAAGGCTTCGACGTTGCGGTCGCCGCCGAGCTGGCGCGCCTGACCGGGCTCGCCTTCGTCACCGCGCCCAACAAGTTCGAAGCGCTGGCGTCGCACGATGCGCTGCTCTTTGCGCACGGCGCGTGCAAGACCATCGCCGCATCGCTCAACAAGATCGCCAACGACGTGCGCTGGCTGGCGTCGGGGCCGCGCTCGGGGCTGGGCGAGCTCACGATCCCCGAGAACGAGCCGGGCTCGTCGATCATGCCGGGCAAGGTCAACCCAACGCAGTCCGAGGCCTTGACCATGGTCTGCGCGCAGGTGCTGGGCAACGACGTGGCCATCAACATCGGCGGCGCCAGCGGCAACTTCGAACTCAACGTGTTCAAGCCGCTCATCATCCACAACGTGCTTTCGTCGGCGCGCATGCTGGGCGATGCCGCGCTGAGCTTCGACGCGCATTGCGCCCAGGGCATCATGCCCAACCGCGCACGCATCGATGAGCTGATGCGCAATTCGCTGATGCTGGTGACTGCGCTCAACCCGCACATCGGCTATGACAAATCCGCGCAAATTGCCAAAAAAGCACATAAAGAGGGAACTACCCTCAAGGCGGCCGCGCTGGCGTTGGCCTACCTGACCGAAGAGCAGTTCGACGCCTGGGTCCGTCCCAACGAGATGGTCTGAGCGCCACCAGTCTTCCGTGCGGTCGCCTCCCGCTCGCCCTTCGGCGACCTTCCGCTTCGTGTATCGTCCCTCGCCTCAAGGAGCCCGCATGCGTCTCGCCCCCGTCTCCGTTTTCATGACCGCGCTCTGTGCGCTCGCTCTGTCGCCGCTGGTGCGCGCGGCGAAACCGGCCACTGCGCCGGTCACCGTCGACGAGATGGTGCCCGAGGAGCACGTCGACTTCAGCGCGCTCGACCCCAAGGTCGACCCGTGCGTCGACTTCTATCAGTACGCTTGCGCAGTGTGGGACAAGAAGAATCCGATTCCCGCAGACCGCGGCGAATACTCGAGCTCGAGCAAGCTGCAGCTGCGCATCAACCAGGCGCTCAAGGAGCTCTTGGCCAAGGCCGCCGTGGCGTCGAGCGAGCGCAGCGTGGCCGAGCGCGAGGTCGGCGACGTGTATGCCGCGTGCATGGACGAACCCTCCTTGGAGACCAAGTCGATGGCCACGCTCAAGGCGACGCTGGCCAAGGTCGACGCGATGACCGACTCAAGCCAGCTGCCGACGGTCCTAGCCGACATGCACAAGGACGGCGCCAGCGCGCTGTTCGGCTTCGGCGCTTCGCCGGATCTCAACGACGCGAGCATCGTCGTGCTGGCGGTCTCGCAGAGCGGCCTCGGCCTGCCGGATCGCGACTACTATTTCCGAACCGACGCGCCGACGGTCAAGATCCGCAACGCCTACAAGACCTATATGGCCAAGGTGCTGGGCTTCACCGGCACTGCCCCTGCGGCGCAGAAAAAGCTCGTCGCCCAGGTGATGAGCGTCGAGACCGCGCTGGCACACGCCTCGCTCGACGTAGTCGCGCTGCGCGATCCGCAGAAGCTGAATCATCCGATGTCGCTGGACGCGCTGGGCAAGCTGAGCCCGCGCTTTTCGTGGACCACCTACCTTGGCGCGCTGAACGCGCCGTCGCCGCACCACTACCTCGTCTCGGAGCCGGACTTCGTCAAGGCCGTTGACGCGTTCGCGGGGCGCCCGCTCGGCGAGATCAAGGCCTACCTGCGTTGGCACGTGCTCGATGACTCGGCGACGTTTTTGCCGCAGCGGTTCGTCGATGCCCATTTCGCGTTCGCAAAGCTGCTCGATGGGTCCAAGCAGCTGCCACCGCGCTGGAAACGCTGTCTGGAGGAGGTCAACACCTCTTTGCCGGAGGCCTTGGGGCAGGCCTTCGTCGATCACTACTTCTCCGCCCAGGCGCGCGCTTCGACGCAACAGCTGCTCACGGACCTGCACAATGGGATGGAAAAGGACATCGGCAGCCTGGCTTGGATGAGCGCCGCGACGCGAAAAGAGGCGCTGCAGAAGCTGCACAGCATCCTCGACAAAGTCGGCGCGCCGGCCAAACCACGCGACTACTCGAGCATCGCGTTGACCCGCGACAACTACCTGGCCAACGCCAGCGCTGCCGCGCTGTTCGAGCTCAAGCGCCAGCTGGCCAAGGTCGGCAAGCCCGTCGATCGCAACGAGTGGGACATGAGCGCCTCGACGGTGAACGCCTACTACGAGCCGCAGACCAACACCATCAACTTCCCGGCGGCGATTTTGCAACCCCCGTTCTTCGACGAGAAGGCCGACTATGCGGTCAACATCGGGGCGACGGGTGCGGCGGTCGGCCACGAGATGACGCACGGCTTCGATGACGAAGGGCGCCAGTTCGATGCCAAGGGCAATCTGCGCGATTGGTGGACCGCCCAGGACGCGGCGCAGTTCGACAAGCGCGCCCAATGCGTGGTCGACCAGTATGCGAAATTCGTCGTCGACGGGGACGTGCATGTCAATGGCAAGCTGACGCTGGGCGAGAACCTGGCCGACATCGGCGGGCTGCGCATCACCTACCTGGCCCTGGAGACACACCTGGCCAAGAACCCGAGCGAGAAAAAGAGCGTCGACGGCTTTTCGCCCGAGCAGCGCATGTTCATCGCCTACGCGCAGAACTGGTGTGGCAATCAGAGCGCAGAGTCGTTGCGCGAGCAGACCAGCACCGACCCGCATTCGCCGTACAGCTTCCGGGTCAACGGCGTGGTCGCGGACCTGCCCGAATTCGGCGCGGCGTTCCAGTGCAAGGTCGGCTCGCCGATGCGACCGACGCCGGCCAACGTCTGCTCGGTCTGGTAACTTTTTTCGAAATTGATCGATCTGGAGTGGTCAGTCTTCGATCGCGGCCACCGGTCCCGTCGCGTCGGCCGGACCAATCGGTTCCACGAGCAGTGAGCGTCCCTCCATCGGGGCCGGCTTGGGCAATCCCATCAACGCCAATACCGTCGGAGCCACGTCGCACAGGCGGCCGCCGCTGCGCAGCGCGCGGCCCAGCTGCCGCTCGTCGAGCACCAGGAGCGGCACCGGATTGGTGGTGTGCGCCGTGTGCGGCTGGCCGTCACTGTCGATCATCTGCTCGCAGTTGCCGTGATCAGCGGTGATGACTACCACCGCATTGTGCTGCAATGCAGCACGAGCGATGCGCCCCAGACATTCGTCGATCACGTCGATGGCCAGGATGCCGGCCGAGAGCACGCCGGTGTGGCCGACCATGTCGGGGTTGGCAAAATTGCACAGGACAAAGCCGTATTTTTCTTTTTCGATCGCCGCGACCACGCCGTCGGTCACCGCCCGCGCGCTCATCTCGGGCTTGAGGTCGTAGGTCTTGACCTCGCGCGGCGACGGAATCAGCGCGCGCTCCTCGAGCGGAAACGGCGCCTCGCGCCCACCGTTGAAGAAGAACGTGACGTGCGCGTATTTCTCCGTCTCGGCACAGCGAAACTGGGCCAAGCCGAGCCCGGAGAGGTACTCGCCCAAGATCATGTCCAGCGACTGCGGCGCAAAGGCCACCGGCAGCCCGAAGCTGCGATCGTACTCGCACAGGCACACCCAGCGGGCCAGCGCCGGCCGGCTGGCGCGCACGAAGCCATCGAATGCGTCGTCGCAAAATGCGCGCGTCAGCTCGCGGGCCCGGTCCGCGCGAAAATTGAAAAACACGACGACATCGCCGCTTGCGATGCGCGGCAACCGCTCGCCCGCATCGTCCGTCAACACGATCGGCGTTACGAACTCGTCGCCCTCGCCACGCGCATAAGCGTCCTCGATCGCCTGCACCGGCGAGCGCGCCACGTGACCTTTACCGCCGACCAAAAGGTCGTAGGCCGCCTGGACACGATCCCAGCGATGATCGCGATCCATCGCGTAGAAGCGCCCGACGAGCGAGGCTAGCCGCCCGACCCCGATTTTTTTCAGCTCGCTTTGCACCTCGGCGATCGTCGCCAACGCCGAGTGCGGCGGCGTGTCACGCCCATCCAAGAACGCGTGCCAGTAGACTTCGCTCAGCCCGCGCCGTTTGCACATCTCGACGAGCGCGTAGGCGTGATGGAGCGCGCTGTGCACGCCGCCCGGGCTGGTCAGGCCGATCAGATGCACGCGGCCGGTCCCCGCTTTGGCGGCATCGAGCGCCGCGCCGAGGGTCGGGTTTTGAAAAAAATCGCCGTCGCTGATCGCCTTGTTGATGCGCGTCAGATCTTGGTAGACGACGCGACCCGAGCCGAGGTTCATGTGGCCGACCTCGGAGTTGCCCATCTGCCCTGGGGGCAGCCCGACCGCCAGCCCGGAGGTCTCGATCAGGGTATGCGGGTAGCGGGCCAACAGCGCGTCGAGCTCCGGCGTGCGCGCCAAGCGGATCGCGTTGCCGTCGATCGCTGCACGCTCGCCGAACCCATCCAGAATGATCAATACGGTCCGCTTCATCGCACGTTCCATTCACTCGCGGTGATAGGGCTCGCCGCGCAAGATGCTCAGCGCCCGGTAGAGCTGCTCGAGCAGAATAAGGCGGCACAACCGATGCGGCAATGTCAGCTTGCCGAGCGACAGTCGCCGCGTGGCACGCGCCAAGAGCTCGGCTGGCAGGCCATCGGCGGCACCGATCACGAACGTGAGCTGCTGCTCGCCCCGATTCATGAGCTGATCGAGCGCGCGCGCCAGCTCCGTCGAGGTTAGCTGATCGCCGCGCTCGTCGAGCGCCCACACCGGCCCGCGCGACGGCCAGCGCGTCGTCAGCTGCGCCGTGTCTTTGTGCTCCACGAGCTCCAGCGGAGAGCGCGCACGAACACGTTTTTCGTATTCAGCGCATCCTTCGACGATCCAGGCATCGCGCAGCTTACCGACCGAAACTACAACGAGTTTCATAGCAAAGTTTTAATAGCAACCGATGCGCGACGTATTGAACTCGAT
>JBBQIO010000145.1:0-7666 GCA_038325015.1 Polyangia bacterium | reverse complement strand
GATCGCGTGCGCGTCGAGCCAACCGATGCGTCGTTCATGGATGCCGCTGAATTTGCCAAAGCGGCGCGCGTCGACGGTTTTTTGTCGCTTGGCGGGGGCTCGGTGATCGACACGTGCAAGGCGGCCAACCTTCTTTGGTCGGCGCCCGGCAAGCTGATGGCCTACATCAACGCCCCGCTCGGTCGTGGCGAAGCGGTGACCCAGCGACTGCTGCCTCACATTGCCTGTCCGACGACCTCGGGCACTGGATCCGAGGTGACCGGGATCGCGGTCTGCGACCTCTTGCAGCTGCACGTCAAGACGGCGATCGCGTCGCCGTCGCTGCGCCCGACCGAAGCGCTGGTGGACCCTGACTGCACAGCCTCGCTGCCCAAGGAGGTCGTGGCCGCCAGCGGCATGGACGTCTTGTGCCATGCGCTCGAATCGTTCACCGCGCGCCCGTTCACCAAGCGCAGCGCCGCTCTGGCCCGCCCGATGAGCCAGGGGCGCAATCCGTGGAGCGATCTCGGCTGTAAAGAGGCGCTGTCGCTCATGGGACTTTATTTCGAGCGCGCCGTGCGCGATGCAGCGGACCACGAGGCGCGCGCACAGGTCATGTGGGCGGCGACGCTGGCTGGAATAGCGTTCGGCAACGCCGGCGTGCACGCGCCGCACGCGATGGCCTACGCCGTCGCTGGTCTGGCCGTCGATCGCGACTACGTTGCGCCCGGCTATCCCCCGGTGCCGCTGGTGCCGCATGGAATTTCTGTCGTGCTCTCGGCGCCTGCGGTCTTCCGGCGGACGGCGGCAGCGTGCCCGGATCGCCATCTGGAGGCGGCGGCTCGGCTCGGCGCCGAGGTGCGTGGTGCCGCGGACACGGACGCGGGCGAGCTCCTTTCGTCGACGCTGAAAGGCTTGATGCAGCGCACTACCGTGCCCAACGGCCTGACCGCCGTCGGCTACAGCGTCGCCGATCTGCCGGCCCTGACCAAGGGAGCGGCTGCGCAGCGGCGCCTGCTGGACAATGCGCCTATCGCCATCGACGGCGCCGTCCTCGACACGCTGTTCGCCGACGCGCTCACCTGCTGGTAAAAAAGGGCACATGAACACGACCCGCCTGGCCGACTTCGGCTACCACGTCCCGATCACCACGCGCTGGAGTGACAACGACGTCTACGGCCACATCAACAACGTGACCTTCTACAGCTACTTCGATTCGGCGGCGAATCACTTCTTGATCACGCGGGCAGGACTAGACATCGCATCGTCGCCGGCGATCGCCCTGGTCGTTGAGTCGGGCTGCACCTACCTGCGTCCCCTGGCCTATCCGCAGGCGATCACCGCTGGGGTTCGCGTCGACAAGCTGGGCACGCGCTCGGTCACCTGGGGAATCGCTATCTTCGCCGACGGCAACGAGCTGCCCGCAGCCGTCGGTCATTTCGTCCACGTGTTCGTCGACCGCCAGACTCGCCGTGCGGCCGAGATTCCGCCGGCCATGCGGACCGCGCTGGAGTCGCTGAGTTATCCTCGCCAGCCATGAATCGCAGGTGAAGCGGCCGCGCTTGAGCGCCCGCTCATCGCGGTCTTTCGCCGTCGCTGATGGCTCAGGCGTAGGCGTAAGGACCACCCTTTTCGAGCGCGCGCAGATAGGCCGGCCGGCCGTGGATTCGCTGCAAATACGCCATCAGCTTCGGCCGGCTGCCGTCGAGCCCGGCGCGGCTGTGCGCGGCCTCGATCGGAAAGCTCATCTGCACATCGGCGGCTGTGAATTCGTCACCGGCGAACCATTCGCTGCGCCCCAGCTCCGACTCCATCCAGTCGAGGTGCATCTTGAGCTGCGGCGTGATGAACGCGGCCTTGACCTTGCGCGCGATGCCCTTGGCAATCGGCTTGATGAAAAATGGCATCGGGGCCGATTCGACGCGATCGAACACCAGCTTGAGGAGGAGCGGCGGCATCGCCGACCCCTCGGCGTAGTGCATCCAGTAGCTGTAGCGGCGCCGCTCGGGCGTGCCTGGCGGGGGAATCAGCCGGCCGGCACCATACTTCTCGGTCAAGAATTCGAGGATCGCACCGGACTCGGCGAGCGTCACGTCGTCGTCGGTGACCACCGGGGATTTGCCGAGTGGATGGACGTGGAGCAGCGAGGGCGGCGCCAGCATGGTCGCCGCGTCGCGCTGGTAGCGCTTCACGTCGTAGGTCACGCCGAGCTCTTCGAGGAGCCAGAGCACGCGCTGCGAGCGCGAGTTGTTCAGATGGTGAACGGTGATCATGCGGTGACAGTACGTCAAATCAGTCTAGTGGAGCGCGACCCATTCATCCGCTATATTGGACGCCAATGAACAATGAGCGGAAATGAGCAAAGCCAAGATCAAACGCCCGGAGCGGGTCCCGGCCGTCGAGATCGAACGCGTTGACGGCGACGAGCCGCCCGATGAGCTGACCGCGACGGTCGGCGAAAATCTGCGCCGCCATCGCGCGCTTCGCGGCCTCTCATTGGAGAAGCTGGCGCAGCTGTCGGGCGTCAGCCGCTCCATGCTCGGCCAGATCGAGCTCGGCCAGAGCGCGCCGACCATCAAGACCCTGTGGCGCATTGCCGGGGCGCTCGAGCTACCCTTCGCTGCCCTGCTCGCCGACGGACGGCGCTCGGGCACGCGCGTGGTCCGGCTCGACGACTCCAAAACCCTGACCTCGCAGGATGGCTCGTTCAGCTCGCGCGCGCTCTTTCCCTTCGACGCCGAGCGCAAGGCCGAGCTGTACGAGTTGCGCCTCGCGCCGCGATCGCAAGAGCGGGCCGATGCCCACGCCCAAGGCACCCTGGAAAACCTCGTCGTCACGCAGGGCGTCCTACACCTGACGGTCCGCGACGAGCACCATCGGCTCAATCGCGGCGACGCCATTTTGTTCGCCGCCGACGCACCGCACATCTATGAAAACCCGGGGGCCACACCGACGATGATGTACCTGGTGATGACCTACGCAAAGGACTGAGGATGAGCTTAGAGCTACATCCACTCGCCCCGCTCGTCGGCGGATTGCTCATCGGCACGAGCGCCGCTTGCTTGCTCCTCGGATCGGGCCGAACCGCGGGCATTAGCGGCATCCTGGGCGGCGCGCTCGACCCGACGGAGCGCGACGGCGCCTGGCGGCTCTATTTTCTCGGCGGGCTGATCGGCGCCGGTCTGGTGCTCGGCAGGCTCTGGCCAGCGGCCTTTTCGGCGACCGTCGCGACCTCCGGACCGCTCTTGATCGGCGCCGGCCTACTGGTCGGCATCGGCACCACCATCGGCTCGGGCTGCACCAGCGGCCACGGTGTGTGCGGCATCGGCCGGCTATCGCCGCGATCGCTCGTCGCGACGCTGACCTTCATGGGCGCGGGAGTGGTCGCTGTATTCGTGTTACGTCATTTATTGAGTACTGTGTCATAATGGAGCGTATTATGCTTTTCATGGCAGGCGCACTTTTCGCTGTAGGATTGGCTTTATCTGGAATGACTCAACCGGCCAAGGTCATCGGTTTTCTCGATGTCGCGGGCCGCTGGGATCCGAGCCTGGCCTTCGTCATGGTCGGCGCGATTGCGGTCTATCTGGTCGCCTGGCGCGTCTCGTTGCGGCGCACGGCGGCCCTGTTCGGCGAGCCGCTGCCGGCCGCGCCGTCGACGACGATCGACAGTCGCCTGATCGCCGGTGCCCTGCTGTTCGGTGTCGGCTGGGGAATCAGCGGCTTTTGCCCGGGCCCAGCGCTGGTCTCGCTGGGCGCCGGAACACGGTCAGCGCTGTGGTTCGTGCCCGCCATGATCGTCGGTACCGTGCTGGCGCGGCTCTGGGCGCGTGATGCCGGGCGTCAGGCGAGATCAAAAAGCAGCACCTCAGCGTCGCGGTCGCCGATGCCCGCGATGTCTACCCGCGCCTCCTGAGTCACCGCCAGACCGTCGCCAGCGCCGAGCTCGATCCCGTTGACCCGCGCCGTGCCGCGCGCCAACTGGACCCACGCGCTCCGGCCCGACGCAAGCTCGTGCACCGCGCTTTCGCCGGCCACGAACAGCCCCGCGTACATCGTGACGTCCTGATGCACGGTCACGCTGCCGTCGCGGCCGTCGGCGGATGCCACCAGCCGCAAGCGGCCGCGCTTGTCGGCAGCGGCGAAGCTCTTCTGCTCGTAACCGGGCTTGGCGCCCTCCACCGCCGGCAAGATCCAGATCTGCAAAAAGTGCACGAGGTCGCGCTTGGATGCATTGAATTCGCTGTGCTGAACGCCGCTGCCCGCCGACATGCGCTGCACATCGCCGGACGGGATCACCGATCCCGTGCCCATCGAGTCGCGGTGTTCGATGGCGCCATCGAGCACGTAGGAGATGATCTCCTTGTCGCGATGGGCATGCGTCGGAAAGCCGGCGCCGGCCGCGACGCGGTCCTCGTTGATGACGCGCAGCGCGCGAAATCCCATGTGCTGCCGATCGTAGTAGTCGGCGAACGAAAACGTATGGTGGCTGTCGAGCCAGCCGTGGTCGGCGTGGCCCCGCTCCTGGGCCGGACGAAGTGTGTTCATCGCCCGAAGATAAGACGCGGTGTCATTTCGGCAATGGTTTGCGCGCGGTCACAATCCAAGCGCCTCCATCGAGCGTGACGGTGTTGTCGCGCAGCTCGGGCGTGAGCGCCTCGGCCAGGGCACCGCGCACCATCTCGCGCATTTCGTCCGCGACTCCGTCGAGCAAGCGGACGATTGGGCCGCGCGTCATCGCGTCTTCGATCACCGAAGCAAGGCCGCTGCCATCGCCGAGCGGCATCGGATGATCGAACGGCGTGCAGGTGACGTCGACCAACGACGCGCCCTTCAGGATCGCCCGCACGCGGTCGGGATCGCCGAACGCCAGCGGCCCGGGCGCGTTCGGATGTGGCAGTGGCGCCGATGGCAGCAGCGTGCGCGCGACGGCTAGCGGGATCGCCAGCCAGGGATTGTCAGCCAGACCGCGCCAACATACGAACGCAACCCGTCCGCCGTCGCGAAGCGCGCCAGTCAAGTGAGCAAACGCGCGCTCCGGTTGATCGAAGAACATGACGCCGAAGCGCGAATGAAGCAGCGATGCCTCGGCCAGGAAGGCAAAGCGCGACGCATCCGCCTCGGTGAAGTGAATCTCGGAGCGGCCCGACGCCCGCTGCCGCGCCCGCGCCAGCATCGGCGCCGAAACGTCGACGCCGTGGACGCGACCCGATGCGCCCACCAGGTCGGCCAGCGCCAGCGTCGAAGCGCCACAGCCGCAGCCGATGTCGACCACCGATTCGCCAACCACGGCCGCCGCCGCGCGCAGCACTGCTTCCCCAAAAGGAGCGAGCGCCCGGTCGAGCGCCTCCTGCTCGGCCGCCCATGTCTCCCCTCGCGCCCCGTTCCAAAATTCGATTTGCTGCTGATTTTCGGCTTCGGCCTTGATCATCCCAGCAGCATACCGCGTGCTTGAATTGTGGCGCGCCAGCGACGGAACGTCATACCATCGGCGCTCTTTTGGGCGATCACGCCCAAAAAACCAAAGGGGCAAAAAGCTACATGCTGACGTGGAACGGCAGTGCAGTCAGGTGCTGTTCACCAAGCTCAGCGACGCGTGCACCGGTCGCATGGACGACATCGACGGGCGCCACGCTCGTTCGCAATAATCGACGCTCAATGGCCTGTATCAGCGCGTCGAACGTGGCGCGCAGCCACTACAGGGCGGCACCGACCGCAGCGCTTTTGAAGGTCTCCTCCTGATCCGGGCATTAGTTGAAGTGACGCTACGCTACGTCTTGCCCCTCGTGCTGCTCTTGTTCGGATGTGTTTCGCGGTCGACGCCATCGACCGGCGGCACGACAGCCGGCGGCACGACAGCCGGCGGCACAACTGCCGGCGGCACGACTGCCGGTGGCACAACTGCCGGTGGCACAACTGCCGGTGGCACGACCACAGGCTCATCCGACGCGGGCCTATGCCCGCATGACGACTGCACCGCCGGGGTCAAGCTCGACGCTGCGTGCGATTCGTGCGCGGCCCAGATCTGCGCTGCCGACAACTACTGCTGCACGAACCGATGGAGCACGCAGTGTGTCGCCGAGGTCAGCTCGATCTGCGGCCAGTCCTCGTGCGGCGGCGGAACCTCGACCACCGGCAGCACTGGGACCACCGGGACCACCGGGACCACCGGGGGAACCGCACCGCGCAACGCGAGTTGCACTCCCTCGTCGCAATGGACCGGCCGGCTCATCAACAGCCATCACGGTCGGCTCGATGGCACGCTGGTCTATGTCCTGCCCGTCGGCGGGTCGGGCAAATGCAACGGCGATGGCAACCACGTCCACTTGCAGGTCGAGGTTGCCGGGCTGGTCTATGACGTCGCGGTGGACATCGGTGCGTCGAGCGACGAGGTCGGCCTGTACCAAGACACCGTCACTTTGCCCGGCGGCGCCTGGTCCGAAGGCTGGCATGGCTCCGACGACCTGAGCTACACGTCTCTGCAGCTGAAGTCGTCGATGTTTCCGACTGCCGCTCCTTCGTCGGTGGCCAGCCAACTCGAGTCACTCTTGGCCAACACGTCCAAGATCTCGATCTTCTGCACCGGCTACACGCCGGGGGACAACGGCTGCCACGACGTCCACTACCAGAACGGGTCGAGCACCGACGGCGCCATCGTCCTCGACCCGACCCTCTCGCCGGCCCCCATGCTCTTTTTCCGCTTCTCGGGGCAGTCGTTTTGACGCCGGCATCACTCACATTGTGAGTGATCGCTTTTTATGTTAAGTTCGGTTCGATGAAGTACGACTTGATCGTGCACAACGGCCTGTTCTTCGACGGCACCGGCGCCGCAGGTCGGCGCTGCGACGTCGCCATCGCCGCCGGCCGGGTGGTCGAAATCGGCGAGCGGCTCGATCCGAGTACTGCCCGCCAAGTCATCGACGCCCAAGGCCAATGGGTCCTACCCGGCTTCATCGACTGCCACACCCACTACGACGCCGAGCTCCTCGCCGCGCCCGCGCTATCTGAGTCGATTCGCCACGGGGTCACCACCGTGACCGTCGGCAGCTGCTCGATCAGCACGATCCTGTCGGCGCCCGAGGACTGCTCCGATCTGTTCACCCGCGTGGAGTCGGTACCGCGCGAGCAGGTGCTGCCGCTCTTGCGCGAGAAGATGACCTGGAGCACCCCCGGCGAGTACGTGGCGTTCCTGCGGCGCCACCCGCTCGGCGCCAATGTCACCGCGTTCCTCGGTCACTCGGACGTGCGCGTGCGGGTCATGGGCCTCGCACGCGCGGTGGACCCGAAGGCGCATCCGACCGCGGCCGAGCTGTCGGAGATGGAGCGCTGGCTCGAGGAGGCGATCGATTGCGGGCTGCTCGGCCTGTCGAGCATGACCAACCCGTGGGACAAGCTCGACGGCGATCGCTTTCGCTCGGCGCAGCTCCCGTCGACCTACGCCACGTGGCGTGAGTACCGGCGCCTCAACGCCGTCCTCCGGCGGCGCGGTCGCATCCTCCAGAGCGCGCCGAACATCGTCACCAAGATCAATGCGCTGCTCTTCATGCTCGAGACCGCGGGGCTCGGTCTCCGCAAGGCGCTGAAGACGACGCTGATCACGCTCGCGGACGCGAAGACGAGCCGTGGCCTCCATCACGTGCTCGGACGCGTGACGCGCTTCGTGAACAAGGTGCTCGGCGGGGACATG
>JBBQIO010000144.1:0-7686 GCA_038325015.1 Polyangia bacterium | reverse complement strand
GCCCCAATAGATATGGACCTCGCCGCTTAGATCGCTGTAATCGAGCTCGCTGGCGATGAGGTCGGAGAACCCGTCGCCGTTGATGTCTCCCCCGGCGGACAGCGAATAGCCGAGGCGAGACGGCTTGCGATTCGGCGAATCGATTCGCTTGGTGGTCGCGGAGAGTCCTTTGGCGCCGCCGTAGTAGATGTAAAGTCCACCGCTGAAGTCGGCGCCGATGCGCGCCACCGCGAGGTCCGCATAGCCATCCCCGTTGAGATCGCCGGCCGGCGCCACACGGCATCCGAAGCCGGTCTCGTTGTCCGGGGTCGATAGTGTTTGAGTGCGCGACGTCGTCGTCGGTGCGATGCCGTTGGGGCCGCCGTAGTAGATGTGAACGCTGCCGTTGGTTCCCGGCGGATTGCAATCCCCGACCACGAGATCGGCGAAACCGTCGCCATTGAGATCGCCGCCGCTCGCGACGCTGCTGCCGAACTGCGCTCGATCGCCGTCGGGGCCGGCGATGATCTGTGGCGTGGCACCGAGACCGGCGCTGCCATGCGAGTAGAGCGCGACGCCGCCGGTGCCATGCGTATTGCCGCCTGGGCCGCCGGGCGCACCAACGACGAATTCGGGGATGCCGTCGCCGTTGAGATCGAGGAGCGTTCCGTAGCTGGTGTCGACCGGCGCGCTGCCCTTGCCGACGATGAGCTCCCAGGTCGCGCTGGTGCGCGTGCCCGCCGTGACATTCCAGAACAGCACGCCCGGTGGCAGGGCCACGTCCGGCGCGGCGACATTTCCGCTGGCAGCGACGGTCGCGGTGCCGGCGCTGTGCTGACACGCGCGATCGCTGCACAGCTGCACGGTCGCAGTCCCGGTGACGCCGGTCATGTCCCAGCGCAGATGCGGCTGGGCCGAGCTGACCGTCGAGGTCGACAGCGGAGCCAGTAGCCGCGGTGCGATTTTGCTCGGCGGTGGGGGCGGACCGAGATCGCGCGGCGTCGCTAGATCAGGCCGCGCAAGGTCCGGTGCGCGCAGCAGATCGGCGTCCGACAGATCGCGTGGACTGCCCAGATCTTCGATGATTCCGCCGTCCCCGAGACTGTCGGCGGGCAGAGGCCGCCCGACGCACGCGGGAAAAATCGCGAATGAAACACTGAGGAGGAGCAGCGGCAAACGACGGTTGGAGCGTGTCACGGCGGGACTCTACACCTTAGCGGCCGAAAAATGACTTACCGCCTTTTTCGTCCCGATGTCGGTCCGATCGATCGGGATCGATCGGGTCCGCTTACTTGGTCAGCATGGTCGATTCGATCGTGCTGCCGTCGTTGCGGTAGGCGGTGATGGCCATCGACCCTGCGCGCACGGTGGCGATGGCAAAGTTGAAGGTCTTTTCCGAATAAGCGGTCCAGAAGCTCGTGCCGTTGTCATACAAAGGAGCGCCCGCCGAACCGGCTACGATGTAGATGGTGCCGTCGGCGTTGGTCAGCCCGGGCGTGTTGCCGCGCATCGGCTTGGTGCGCTCGTAGTTGTGGTCGTGTCCGCTGAAGTCGGCGTCGACCTTGTACATGTCGAGGATGGGCTGCCACGCCATACGGATCTGTACTGCGTCTTCAGGATGGGGACCGGCGGCGGCGCTCCATACCGGGATGTGATGCACCGTGAGGTTCCAGGGCGCACTCATGCCCGCCTTGACGTTGGTGTCGAGTGCTTGTGCATTGGCCCCTGTCAGATCGGCGATGTTGAGCGGCGACGTGTTGGCGACACTGATGTGCGCCGGGCCGATATCGAGAGCGAAGTTCTGCTCGTCGCCGGGCTGGGCGAATTGCGAAAAGAAATTGACCGAGCTGAACTCGTGATTGCCCATGGCAAAAATCATCGGTGTCGAGGCCAAAATAGGATCCGCGGCCATGAACCAAGCGTCCCACTCGGACTGGCTGTTGCCGTCCAAAACCGAATCTCCGGAGAAGAGAATAAAATCGGGCGTCGCCTTGCGATAGGCCTGCTTGAGCGTCGCGCCCCAAGTTGAATAACTGTCGCGCGTATCACCGATATTGAGAAAGACGACCTGGGCATCGGGAGAAGCAGCCCGATCTGGCGCCGTGCGAAAGGTGTAGTTGGGGGACCAGACACCTTTGCCGTTGGCATCGGTGCCGCCGGCGCGATAGGTATAGGTGGTGTCGGGCAAAAGGCCGCACAGGTGGGTTTCGTGCATGCGCAACGGCGGGCCGCTGTCGACAGCGTAGGTGAACGTGAGGCCATCGACCGACTGGCCGGTGGTCGTGCCGCCGGTCCCGTACTGCACGGTGGTGGCGAGCGTCGAGTTGTCGTTGGTTTCCCACAGAACGGCCACTGTGGTGCTGGCGCTGCCCGGGACCGTCAGGTGAACGAACTTGGGAGTCCCGTCGGTGCCCAGCGAATGGTACTGCACGACCGGCGGCGACGCGCCCTCGACCGTGGTCACGCTGTATCCGCAGGGCGCAGGCAGCGCGATCATGCCGCCATGGAGTTGATCGTTCCTCGGCGGTATCTCTTTGGTGAAGCAGCCGGAGAAGAGGACGCTGACGGCCGCCGCGCCGATGAAAACAGTCTTGTGCATCGCTACTCCAGCACCAGTCGATAGGTCAGCTGAAAAATGACCGCATCGCTTTTGTAAGTCGCGTTCAACCCGCTCGAAGTGTGCGTGTCGAGTTGCTGATTATGATAGTAGTTGACCTGAAATTTGAGGTTGTGTCCCCGTTGGTAATAGCTGATCCCGGGGATATAGCTGGCCCGGGCTTGATTCGGGTCGCCGGGTCCACTGATCGGGACCTGCCGATTGGGCGCCACGGCCTCGCCGCGAAACGTGACCTCGAATCGTCGGTATAAAAAGCCGGGAATCGGCAACAAATATCCGGCCTGGACGTTCAATCCCTGCAGATGAAAATTCGCCTTCGGCGCGCCAGAACTGTAGGTCGTGTGTCCCCAAAGGTATTCGGCGTAGGCCGAAAATCCGTGCGTCGAGACGAAGCCGTCAGCGCCGACCAACAATGAGTATTGATTGTAGTCACCCAGGTTTTGCTTGTTGTACGAGACGTCCGCCGCGAGCCAGACGGCGTCCGGTCCAACGGCGCCTTCGATCAGGGGCGCGCGCGGGCCGACTGGACGAAAGGCAATTCGGCCGACGTACATGAAGTTGTTGTCGACGTTCTCGACGACGTTGATGCCCTTGCCGTTGTAGACGCCGCCGGTGATCTGGAGCCATGGTGCACCCGGGATCGCGAGCATGGCGGAGAGCCCGAGCTGACGGCCGGGGGTCAGCGCGACCAGCTTGGCCACGTCGGCCATCTGCAGATCGCCAATCGACAATGTGGTCTGTCGGGAAAAGGGCGCGAAGTGCTGACCGAGGGTGACTTTCCAAAAGCCGCCGTGTGTCAGGTCTGCGCTGGCGGCGCCGTAGGCGTCGAGGAGCTGAAAACCCGGCACCATCTCGGCCTCGATGCGCGCCTCCCAGACGATCTTTTTGCCTTTGTATCTGCCGATCGCATATCCGCGCGCGTGCTTCAGTACGAAACCGCTGTTTTGCGGATTGGTGACATTGGCGCCGGGGTCCTGTTCGACCCAGCGCCCGAGCGGCTGTGCGATCGCCCCGCCCGTGATGCTGCCCTGTGCCCAAGCCGTCGAGCTTCCGACCAAGACACACAGTGGCAGGAGCCAAGAAAAATGACGAACCAGATGACGAATCAGACGAGGGGAGCGTCGATCGAACGGCACTCGACCTGATATCACGGAGCGGCGAAGGGGGTCAATCGCGCGGGCCCTATGTCACCACGTTGTTTTGCAATCGTCATGCAGCGCCGGGGCTATACTGGACAGCGGCGCGGCTACGAGGTCAACCGGGTCTGGCGCGATAGCGACCTCGATTGGCGCAATCTGGCGAGGGCTGTGTGGTAGCCGTGTCCCATGTCGCGCGTGCTTTTCGCCCTTTTCCTTGTCGGTTGTGGGAGCCCGAATGGGATCGGATCGATGCACAACCTCGACGGCTCCGCCAAGGGGTCGCTCGATCTGGCGATCGCGCCCGGCGGCGATCTTGGGACCGGCGACGATCTCGGCGACCAGCTCGTCGGTGATCTGGCGGTTCCGTCGCCGAGCTGCACCGGAAAGGCGATCACCAAGTCCGGCGCGCTCAACTTCGACATCAAGACGGTCACGGTCACCGGCACGGTCACCGTCGACGGCGTGCCGACGTTCGAGGCGATCGAGTTCGTCGCCACTGCGTGGCCCACCTTCTCCGCAACCGTGACCTATCCCGGCGCGGCCGCGGGTGACCACGGCTACACCGTCAATCTGGCCCCCGGCAAATATGACGTTTACGACAACGACTCCATCCATCCCGGGCGAGTCATGAGCGGCGTCGTGGTCACGAGCTCGACCACTACCCTCGACATCGCCGTCGCCACCGCCACCGCCGGGGTCGCTGGCAAAGTGACCGTCAACGGCGCGGCTCCCGCCAAGGACGAGGGCAGCATTGTCTTCATCGCAGCCGACGGCACGCTGTTGCATTTCGACGTCAAGGGCGGCGCGTATGGCGGCGGCAACTTGCTGGCCGGCACCTACGACATCGCCTGGGCGCCCGGTAACACCTGCACGGCCACGCCGTGCGTCGGCCGCGTTCTGCAAAAAAGCGTGATGTTCCCCCACCCGACGCACATCGATCTCGACCTGTCCATGGTGACGGTCTCGGGAAACATCTCCATCAACGGAGCCGATCGCAATGCCGCCGATGGAGGCGCGCCCTTTTTTGCCCTCCGGGGTGGAACCACCGCGCAGCTCACGGTGCCCAAGGGCGTCGTCAATTATGCGGTGAACCTGTTGCCGGGCACCTACGACATCGGCTGGCAGGGCGCACCCGCGGCCTGCGCCTACTCGCCCTGCAACCGCGGCATCTTCATGCCCGGCGTCTCGTTCACGACGACCAAGACGCTCGATCTGCCGGTGCCGATGATCGCCATCTCAGGAGCGATCACGGTCAACCACGCACCCGCCAACAGTTCGGGGAACGGCTGCGGCGCGGTCACCATTGGAGAGCTGCCGATCGTGACCTCGGCCGGCCGCTATCAGGTGAATCTCCTTCCCGGCAGCTACGACATTGCCTGGGTAGGGGCGGGGCACTGCGACACGGTGCCGTGGTCGAGCGGCACGCTCTTGCACAAGTCGCTCAGCGCGAGCACGCAGCTCGATGTTGACGTTCCGATGATCGTGGTCAACGTGCACGGGAAGCTGAACGGGATGGTCCTTCCGGGGGGGTCGGTTTTAGCCCTGACGTTCACGCCAGTGGGCGCGCCCGCCAGCGCCGCCGCCTGGGGCTACCTCGACGCTGACCGCGTCAATCTCATCCCGGGCGTGTTCAACATCGGATTCTCGAATGGCAATGGAGGATTGGGCCAGCAATGCCAGGTCGGCTATCCGTGCAACGGCGCGCTGCTGATGACGGACGTGCGGCTCAGCACGTCGCGCGACCTGGATGTCGACGTTCCGATGATCACGATGAGCGGCACCGTCACGTTGAACGGAAAGCCCTTCGCCGGCGGCCAGCAGGAGCAAATTCGGCTGCAGCCGGTGACCGGCGGCGCCTCAGCGGTGATCGATCTTCGCGCGTTGCCGTTCTCTGTCAGTCTGGTCCCGGGTGGGTTCACGGCGACCTTCATTCCCTACTCCGCGTCGATCTGCCGGTTCGATGGGACGCCGTGCTCACCGGAGGCGCTGATCGACTGCAAATGACGACTCATCGTCAGCTCCTTTGGCGCACTTGGCGCACTCGGAGCCTGAGCCGGCGTTCGATCTGGTAGCGTCGGCGGATGATGATTCTCCTCGCGCTTCTGGCGACCGCCCCGACGCCCCCACCGCGGCTGTCGACCAGCGTCGCTCCGCAGCATTACGCCATCGAGCTCGACGTGGCCGACTACCTTCGGTCCGATAGGTTCACCGGCCAAGAGACGATCGACGTCACGCTCAGCCGGCCGAGCGCGACCGTGGTGTTGCACGCGCACGAGCTCCGGATCGAAAGCGCCAGCGCGACGACCGCCGGCGACGCCTCAGATCGCCGGGCAACGACGACGTTCGACTCGGTCGGGCAAATCGTGACGCTCCACTTTGCCGCGCCGCTGCCGGCCGGGGCGGCCACCTTGCGCTTCACTTGGAATGCGCCGTACGGTCCATTGCGCGGCTTGTACAAAGCCAAGCACGGTAAGGAAATTTATCTCGGTACGCAGCTCGAAAGCGCCGATGCCCGCCGCGTCTTTCCCTGCTTCGACGAGCCACTGTTCAAAGCCACGTTTCAGCTCACCGTGAAGGCTCCGCCCGGCCTGGCCGTGATCGGCAATACGGTAGGCGTGGCCAGCATACGTGCCGGTCGTCAGACAGTGCGCTTCCCGGCGAGCAAGCCGATCTCCTCCTATCTCGTCGCCCTGGCCGTCGGCCCCTACCAGCCGACGCGGCGCAAAGTGGCGACGCGCGCCGGCACGCTCGACGTCGCGGTCTGGACTCCGCTCGGTGAGGGCACGCTCAGCAGCTTCGCGCTCGATACCGCGGCCGCCGTCATTCCTTACTACGAGAGCTATTTCGCGCAGCCCTTCCCATTCGACAAGCTCGACATGGTGGCCATCCCCGACTTCGAGTTCGGCGGCATGGAGAACGCGGGCGCGATCTTCTACGAGGAGGGCGCGCTCCTGCTCGATCCCAGGACAGCGTCGCCCGAAGCGCTGCGGCGCGTGGCCGGGGTGGTCGCGCACGAGATCGCCCATCAGTGGTTCGGCGATCTGGTGACCATGAAGTGGTGGGACGACCTGTGGCTCAACGAATCCTTCGCCACCTGGATCGAGACCAAAGCGGTCGACTTCATCCACCCCGACTGGAAATACCTCGAGGACTTCCAGAGCGAGCGCGCGGTCGCCTTTCACTCCGACGAACTGGCCGCGACGCATGCGGTGCATCAGCCAATTGCCGACGTCGCCGAAACCGAGGGGGCAATCGACAGCATCACCTATCAAAAGGGCGCGAGCGTGCTGTTCATGCTCGAAGCGTTTCTCGGCCCCGATGCATTTCGCAGCGGCATTCAGCACTACATGGAGGCGCATCGCTACGGCAACGCGACCGCCCAAGATCTGTGGCTGGCGCTCGAGGGTGTGAGCAAGAAGCCGGTGCGCCAGATTGCGGTCAGCTGGGTCGACCAGCCGGGATTTCCCCAGGTCGACGTGCGCTCATCTGGGCCCGGCGACGCGGCCCTCCATTTGACGCAGCACCGCGCCACCGACGGCAGCGCGTCACCGGCGGATGCACCGCCGAATGCACAGCGCTGGGAGATTCCGGTCTGTGCGCGCAACCGAGGCGGCGAGCGCTGCACGCTGTTTGCGCACGCCGAGGGAGCCGTTGCCATGGGCGCCGCGTCGCCGTGGACGGTGGTCAACACCCATCGCTCCGGCTTTTATCGCGTGCGCTACGACGACCCAGGAGCGCTGCAGCTGCGCAGCCATCTGTCCGAGCTCGACGCCACCGAACGCTACGCGCTGATCGACGACACGAGGAGCTTGGCCGAGAACCAACAGGTGGCCTTCGGCCAGCTTTTGCTGCTGCTCGACGAGGACGCGGGCGAGCTGGCGCCCTTGCCGCTCGAAGCGATCGAGACCGCTTTGCAATCGCTCGATCTGGCGCTCGTGGCGGACGCCGATC
>JBBQIO010000143.1:0-7698 GCA_038325015.1 Polyangia bacterium | reverse complement strand
AGCTCGAACAGCCGCTGGTACTGTTTGCCGAGCGCGTTCTTCGGCTGCCACAGAACTCGCGTCAGCGCGTCGACGTCGAGCGCGTCACATGACACGATGATCGGCAGACGCCCCATGAACTCTGGGATCATGCCGTACTTGACCATGTCTTCGGTCCGCGCCATCGCGCGCAGCTTGTTCTGATCGTCATCGTTCTTCGAACCGAGCTTCGATCCGAACCCGATCCCCTGCTGCCCGACGCGACGACGCACGACGTCCTCGAGCCCGTTGAACGCGCCCGTGCAGATGAACAAGATGTTCGTCGTATCGATCTGAATCAGCTCTTGCTGCGGCCGATTGCGCGCGCCGTCAGGCGTAATCGACGCCTGCTTGCCTTCGAGGATCTTGAGCAGCGCCTGCTGCACACCTTCGCCCGAGACGTCGCGCGTGACCGAGGGACCGCCGCCTTTGCGCGCGATCTTGTCGATCTCGTCGATGCACACGATGCCGCGCGCGGCCCGCTCGACGTCGCCGCCGGCGTTGCGATAGAGCGCCTTGATGACGCTTTCGACATCCTCGCCGACGTAGCCGGCTTCGGTCAGCGTAGTGGCGTCGGCGATAGCGAACGGCACATCGAGCTTGCGTGCCAGGGTCTGCGCCAAGAGCGTCTTGCCCGATCCGGTCGGCCCCAGCAAAAGGATGTTGCCCTTGGAGACCTCGACGTCGTTGGACTTGCTCGAACCGCTCGGCTTGTGCTGGCCGACGCGTTTGTAGTGGTTGTAGACGGCGACCGAGAGCGCCTTTTTGCCGCGCTTTTGCCCGATGACGTACTTGTCGAGCTCGTCGGAAATCTCTTTGGGGCGCGGGTATTGCGGCCGCTCCTGCGACTCTTCTTTGGCAATGATGTCGTTGCACAGAGCGACGCACTCGTCACAAATGAAGACGCGTGGGCCGGAAATCAGCTTGCGCACTTCCCGTCGCCGTTTACCGCAGAAGGAGCAGTGGAAGTCATCCATGTGTCAAGACACCATGCCGGTTGTGACGTTACTCAGTGTCGCATGATCATCGGTTCGATGCCAGACGATCTGAAGCGCTCGTAGCACTGTTTAAGACCCTTAGGGCGCACTTCCCATAGTGGCAATGGATCATTTGCCGGCCACCACCCCGGGCAGCGGCAGGTCGGCGCAGGTCGTCGCCGTGTCACCGGCGCCGTAATTGGCGAGCTCGACCGACGCGGGTCCGATGTCCGTTTCGGCTTCCATGCGCAAAAGAACGCGGTGCGTATCGTCGCTGAGCCACATGTGAAATTGGCGGGCCGGGCGATCGCGCCGGCCGTCCGCGGGCTGATTTTCGCCGTCGAGCCGGATCGCGTTGACCGCGGGCCTGGCTGCACCGGTGCGGGTGAAAAAGTGCTCGTGATGAGCGACCACCCGGCTGCGCCATAGCCTGCTCCGGTCGAGCACCAAGAACGTCAGGCTGTCGCCTTCGGCGAGGCGCGCCGCACGGACGGTCAGCAGCGCAGTCAGCGGATCGCGCGTCACGCCCGGCAAAGGCAACGTGCCCAGCTCTTTTCCCTTGGGCGTGACCAGAGTTTGCGAGACCCGGTCGCGCAGAAAATGGCTGCTCAGATCGCGCTCGACGACATCGCCGCGGCCGCGCTCGACCGAGCGGACCTCCGTGGCCAAGAGCGTGGTGGGATCGAAGAGCACGCGATAGTCGTTTTTGAGGCGGACCAAGATGGAAAGCCACGGCAACGTTTCGAGCTGCCCGACGACCACCACCGGACCTGAGGTGATGGTTGCCGTCGGTCGACTGAAGGCGAGGCGGGCTCGACCACTCTCGATGGTGCCGATGAACAGGCGAAAGCTGAAGGTCTCGCCGGGGAAAAAGCCGTTCCGCTCGCACGCTGAGGTGGCATTGGACGCGCTGGCGCCGACCAGGGCAAAGAGAGTCGTAAGAAGCAGCGGCGCGCGCACGGGACAGCGACGATACCCTCTTTCCTGCTATCGTATGGCCGTGCGCATTGGGATTACACTTGGCGATCCCACTGGCATCGGGCCGGAGCTGGTCGAGTCGGTCCTCCGGTCCCTGCCGGCGTCGCAAAAGATAGAGCGCGTCGTCTATGGCGACGCGCGTGTGCTGGCCGACACTGCAGCGCGCGCCGGACGCAAGCTCGACCTGGGCGGCGCTTCGTTGGTTGCGGTCTCGGCGCTGTCCGTCGAGCCCGGTCGGCCGACGATCGAAAGTGGCCGGGCGCAAGTTGACTATCTCGAGCGCGCGGTGCGCGACATCCAATCCGGGCAGCTCGACGCGCTGGTGACCGCGCCGATTTCCAAGACGTGGGCACGACGGGCCGGCTTTGCGTTTGATGGCCACACCGATTTTTTAGCGGCGCGGTTGTCGACGACGGAGGCGCCGCTGCCGGTGACCATGTTCTTCGCCGGGCCGCGCCTGCGGGTTGCGCTGGCCACGGTCCACATCGCGCTGGCCGAGGTTCCCACGCGTCTGTCGTCGGCTTCGTTGCAGCGCACGATTGCACAGACGTGTATCGCCTTGCGCGATTGGATGGGCATCGCGAAGCCGCGCGTTGCTATCGCCGGGCTCAACCCGCACGCCGGGGAAGAGGGCCAGTTCGGCGACGAAGAGGCCCGTCTGGTCGCGCCCGCGATCGCCTACGCGCAACGGCAGCTGCCCTTCGCCGTGCTGTCTGGGCCGCACGTGCCGGACGCGGTGTTCCGGCGCGCGTTGATTGGCGCCGATGGCTCGCCGGGCGACTTCGACGCGGTGGTCGCGCTCTACCACGACCAGGGGCTGATCGCGGTCAAGACGGTCGACTTCGAGGACGCCGTGAACGTCACACTCGGCCTTCCGATCGTCCGGACATCGCCCGACCACGGTGTGGCCTACGACATCGCCGGGCGCGGTCGGGCGCGAACCGCCAGCTTTGCCGCGGCCTATTCTCTAGCGCACACGCTCGTCGAGCGCTCGCGCTGAGGAGCCGTTCCATGATACGGTGAAGAGCCCTGGCTGGCCTCGCGACCGCTGGCGGGCCACCCCATGAACAAGATCATCGTAAAGGGCGCCCGCCAACACAACCTCAAGAACATCGACGTTGAGCTGCCGCGCGATCAGCTCATTGTCATTACAGGGCTCTCGGGCTCGGGCAAGTCGTCGCTGGCGTTCGACACCATCTACGCCGAGGGGCAGCGCCGCTACGTCGAATCGCTGTCCGCCTACGCGCGGCAATTTCTCGAGCAGATGGGCAAGCCCGACATCGATTCTATAGAGGGCCTGTCGCCGGCCATCTCCATCGAGCAAAAGTCGACCTCCAAGAACCCGCGCTCGACGGTCGGCACCGTCACCGAGATCTACGACTACCTACGCCTCTTGTTCGCCCGCATCGGCCAGGTGCACTGCTGGAATTGCGGCCTGCCGATCGCGTCGCAGACCGTGCAGCAGATGGTCGACCGCGTCCTCGACTTGCCGCTCGGGACGCGCTTTTCGGTGCTCGCACCGGTAGTCCGCGACCGCAAAGGCGAATACAAAAAAGAGCTCGAGCAGCTCAAGAAGCAGGGCTTTCTCCGCGTCAATGTCGACGGCGACCTGTGCGATCTGTCCGAGCCCATCAAGCTCGACAAGAACAAGAAGCACACCATCGAGGTGTACGTCGATCGACTGGCGGTCAAGCCGGACATCCGGCAGCGCCTGACCGATTCGATCGAGCTGGCGCTCAAGCTCGCCGAAGGGGTGGTCAAGGTCTCGCCGGTGCTGGGCAACGACGACGACTCGAGCGATCTAATTTTTTCCGAGAAGTTCGCCTGCATCACGTGCGGGATTTCGTACCCCGAGATCACGCCGCGCATGTTCTCGTTCAACAACCCGCAGGGCGCCTGTCCGACGTGCGACGGCATCGGCGCCAAGCTGTTTTTCGATCCTGATCTGATCGTGCCCAACGAAGAGCTCTCGCTGCGCGAGGGCGCGGTCGACCCGTGGGAGAAGCGCAACGCGCCCTTCTTCCAACAAATCTTGGAGGCCGTCGCAGCGCACTACGGAATCGACATGTACGCGCCGTGGACCAAGCTCCCGGCGGACCAGCGCAAGCTGTTGATGAACGGCTCGGGCACCGAAGAGATCGAGTTTTTCTTCGACAAGGGCGGCGCGCGCCACAAGTTTAAAAAGGAGTTCGAGGGGGTGCTGGCCAACCTCGAACGGCGACTGCACGAGTACGAGCGGCGCCGCCGGGAAGAGGGCAGCCGCGGCGGCGAAGATGGTTTCGAAGCGGCCTACGAAGAGTTTCACCGTTACATGAATCGGTCGCCCTGCGAAGAATGCAAGGGAACGCGTTTACGCAAAGAAGCCCGCTTCGTCAAGGTCGGCGGCTTGCCGATCCACGAGCTGACCAGCTTGCCGATCCGCGACGGCGCCAAATTTTTCAGCGGCCTCGATCTCTCCAAGCGCGATCGCGAGATCGGCGACCGCATCTTGCGTGAGATCAACGATCGGCTGTCGTTCTTGGTCAACGTCGGGCTCGATTACCTGACGCTCAATCGCACGTCGGCCACGCTGTCCGGCGGCGAGGCGCAGCGCATTCGGCTGGCGACGCAGATCGGCTCGTCGCTGGTGGGCGTGCTTTACATTTTGGACGAGCCGTCGATCGGGCTCCATCAACGCGACAATTCACGCCTCTTATCGACGTTGCGCAAACTGCGCGTCATGGGCAACACGGTGCTGGTCGTCGAGCACGACGAAGAGACCATCCGCGCCGCCGTCTACGTCGTCGCCATGGGGCCCAGGGCCGGGGTGCACGGCGGGCGCGTCGTCGCGTCGGGCACGCCCGAAGACATCATGGCGACGACGGCGTCCCTGACCGGCGCCTATCTGTCGGGCCGCCGCCGCATCGAGATCCCGTCGAGCCGACGACAGTCGGGCAACAAGTTCATCGTCGTCAAAGGCGCGCGCGAGCACAATCTGCGCAACTTGACGGTGCGCTTTCCGGTCGGCGTGTTCACCGCCGTGACCGGCGTGTCGGGCTCGGGCAAATCGACGCTGGTCATCGACACGCTCCTGCCGGTGCTCGAGCACAAGCTCAACCATTCCAAGTCGCAGCCCGGCAAGCATGACTCGGTCGAAGGGCTGCATCACGTGGACAAGGTCATCGACATCGACCAGTCGCCGATTGGCCGCACGCCGCGCTCGAATCCGGCGACCTATACCGGCGTGGTCACCCTCATTCGCGATCTGTTTGCCGGCCTGCCCGACAGTAAGGCGCGCGGCTACAAAGCCGGTCGCTACTCGTTCAACGTCAAGGGCGGGCGCTGCGAGGCCTGTCAGGGCGACGGCATCTTGCGCATCGAAATGCACTTTTTGCCCGACATCTATGTGCGCTGCGAGCAGTGCGGCGGGCGTCGCTACAACCGGGAGACGCTGGAGGTCAAATACAAAGGCGCGTCGATCGCCGACGTGCTCGACATGACGGTCACGCAGGCCGCCGAGTTTTTGCAGCACGTGCCCAAAATTCGCCAGAAGCTCGAAACGTTGCGCGACGTCGGCCTCGGCTACCTCGGATTGGGGCAGTCGGCGACGACGCTCTCGGGCGGCGAGGCGCAGCGGATCAAATTGTCCAAGGAGCTGGCCAAAAAAAGCACCGGACGGACGGTTTACATTCTGGACGAGCCAACGACGGGCCTCCACTTCGACGACATCAAGCAGCTCTTGGCGGTGCTCAATCAGCTGGTCGAGCAGGGCAACACGGTCATCGTCATCGAGCACAATCTGGACGTCATCAAGACCGCCGATTACGTCATCGATCTCGGCCCCGAAGGGGGTGACGGCGGCGGTCAGGTGATGGCCGCCGGCACCCCGGACGATGTCGCGCGCGCGCCCGGCTCGCACACCGGCGCCTATCTAAAAAAGGCGCTCACCTAGTCCAGGTGTAACAAATTCGGACACGATCCTGTTGATCCGGCATTCTGCCTAACGATTCCGGCCCAGAACGTTTGCGCCGATACGTTGCGCAGTTCGGCGAATTCTGTCACCATCGTTACAAACCCGCGGCGTATTGGCTGAGGCTTTACAATGGGTGACCTCATGTTTCAGGACGAGAAGCGCGTGCTCTGGTACCTGAAGAAGTTGCCCCTGTTCGAAGAGGTCGACGCCGCCACGCTCCATCGCCTCCTGGCCAACTGCGAGCTGCGCGAGGTCCGCCGCCGCCAAGTACTCTATCTGCCTGGGGATCCTGGCCAGTCTGTATTTTTCGTCAATGGCGGACGAGTCAAGATTTCCAAGGTCACCCGCGACGGAAAAGAGCTCACGCTCGCCTATCGCGCGCCGGGAGAGATCTTCGGCGAGCTGGTGCTCATCGATGGCGGCCCGCGCGAAGAGATGGCCGAAGCGATGGAAAATTCGCTGATCACCGAGATCGAGCGGGGCGAGTTCGAGCGCGTCTTGCAGGGCGCCGGGATCATCGGCTACCGCCTGACCAAGATCGTCGCACAACGACGCCGCGAAGTAGAAAACAAGATCGAGCAGCTGCTGTTCAAAGACGTCAACGCCAAGCTGGCCGAGCTGCTCCTGCGCCTCGGCCTCGAATACGGCATCGAAGACAGTCGCGGCACGTTGGTCTCCCTGAAGATCACGCATCAGGAGATGGCCAATCTGATTGGCTCGACGCGCGAAACCGTTTCGCTCACGCTGTCGCATTTCAAGCGCCGCGGCCTCATCCACACCGAGGGGCGCAAAGTGATTCTCGCGGATCGCGAGGGTCTAAAGGCGCTGGCCTGACCGGTGGCGCAGCTCGACACCAAGCTCGGAGATTTGCTGGTCGAGGTCGGTGCCATCACCCGATCCCAGCTCGCCGACGCGCTGTCGCGCCAGGAGCAGCTCGGCGGATCGCTCGGTGCGGCGTTGATCGAGACCGGCGTGGTCGATGAGGCGGCGGTCGCAGGGGCGCTGGCGCGTCAATTCAGTGTGCCGTCGATGACCGCGTCGCAGCTCGAACGCGTCGCCCCTGAGGTGCTCGCCATGGTGCCGCCCGAGGTCGCGGCGCGGCTGCGGGTGCTGCCCGTGCGGCTCGACGCCGGTCGGCTCTGGCTGGCCATGGTCGAGCCGACCGACGCGCGCGCGCTCAAGACGATCGAAGAGCTGGTCAAGCGGCCGGTTCGTCCGCTGGTCGTCTCCGACGTCGCGCTCGAAGCGGCGCTCGAGCTGCACCACCGCCTGCGGCGACGGGTTCGGCCGAGCCTGGCGGCGCTGCCCGTGGCCGAGCCGCTGAGCTACACGGCCCAGGTCGAGAACGACATGCTCGACACGATGACCGGATACATCGATGAAGCGGCCGACCCGAGGTCGCGCCCGCGCGCGGTCGCCCGGCTGCCCTATCCGGAGCTTCTGACCCGACTCGCCGAGGCGCAGGGCGAAGAAGATGTTCTGGCGCTCCTCCTAAAATTTTTGGCGGTCGACGTTCCGCAGCGCGCCATCCTGCTCCTGGCGCGCGATCGGCTGACGGTCTGGCGGGCCGAAGAGATGGAGCTCGATGTCGAGATCGGATCGGCGGAGTCGCCGATGATTGCCCGCGTACTGGCCACCGGCGAGCCGCATCTGGGCGCGCTGTTGAGCGCCGATCTCGGAAGGTTGGCGCGCGCGCTGTCGGCGGGGCCAAAGGAGCGCGTCTTGCTGCTGCCCTTGACGCGCGGCAAAAAGCCGATCGCCGTGGTGCTCGGG
>JBBQIO010000142.1:0-7729 GCA_038325015.1 Polyangia bacterium | reverse complement strand
CTCGAGATCGAGCGCGACGCTCTCGCTCGCTCCTTCGGCGGCCTGCAAAAACGCGCTCGCCGCCTCCGGACCGCGCCCGGCATTGGCCAGCGCCTCACCGAGCGCCACCTTGAGAGCGCGTCCGCCGCCGCCGGACAAAGGGTGCAGATCGAGCGCTTGGCGATAGAGGCGCGCGGCTCGATCGAAGGCCAGCGCATCGGCGGCCAGCGCCGCTGCCTCCGCGGCATAAAACGAGGCCTTCTCCGGCTCACCGGCATCGCGCCAATGGACGGCGAGCTCATCGGCCGATCGGGAGGTCAGCTCGATCGCCTCGGCGAGATCGCGATGCAGCACCGCCCGCTCCTCCGCCGGCACTCGCTCGAGCACGGTCTCGCGCACGCGGTCGTGATAGTGCTCGATGAGGTCAGTCGGACGAGTCCCGCTGGTGCGCACGAGATTCGCCGAACGCAGCTGCGCTTCGATGCGTGTGTAGTCAGACTGCGCAAGCCCGGCGGCTACGCAGGCTACCTCGCGAAGCAGCGGCGTTCCGGCGACAGCGACAAGGGCCAACAGATGCTGCGCGGCCGGCTCTTTGGCCGTGATGCGCGCCCACAGTGCCTCCTCGAGCGGCACCGGCCGACGCAGGCCCGGGTCCGTCGGGCCGATAGCACGGGCCTGGCGGGCGGCGCGGACCAGCTCGTCGACGAAGAGCGGATGACCGGCGGACTCTTTGGCCACCTGCTCGGGGTGGGCCGACCCGAGCAGCGACGCCAATCGACGCGCATCGGTGGGCGGCAGCGGCTCGACGAGCAGATGGCGCACCTGCCCGCTGATCCGGTACCACGGCGGCGGCAGACCGGTCGCCGCGTCGAGCGCGCGGCGCACCGTCGCGACCAAACACAGCGGCGGTGCGTCAGGCGCGCGCATGATCTCGGTGAGCAGCGCCAGGCTGTCATCGTCGGCCCATTGCAGATCGTCGATCACCACCAGTAGCGGGCTTTGGTGCGCGATCACCCCCAGGAGCTCCCGCACCGCAGCGAACAGTCGCCCGCGCTGCGCCGCGGGCTCGCCGAGATCGAGCTCGCCGGCGGGCGCGTTGGCCGTCGTGCGACCCTTGTCTCGCAGCCCGCGCAACACGGGAAAAGCCTGCGCCAAGAGCGGCAGCGACGGCACCTCCACATTCGCATTTTCCGGTCGCGACAGATGTCGGCAGAGCGCATCGATCACGCCATCGACCGCCTTGTAGGGCACCGATTCGCGCTGGTAGCAGCGTCCGGCCAGCACGACGGCATCGGGCTGCCGCTGGCACAGGTCGTCCCCGAACTGGCGCACCAGCGCGCTCTTGCCCACGCCGGACTCGCCCTGGACGAACACGACCGTGGCCTGCTTCTTGGCCGCGGCCGAGAACACGTCGGCCAAAAGGTGCCGCTCGCGCGCGCGACCGACGAACGGCGCCCGTCCGAACGAGAGCTGTGTCTCGTCGCGATAGCCGAGTGCGCGCAGCACCTCGTCGGCATCGGGCCGATCTTCAGGACGCGTCGCTAAAAGGCGCATGCACAGGGTGTCGAGCTCCACCGGTACCGATGGCGCCAGCGTGATCGGCGGCACCGGCATGCGGCTTCGCTTCTGCTCCAAGACTTCGGGCGGCGTACCGACGAACGGCGGGCAGCCGACCAGCGTTTGATAGAGCAGGACGCCGACCGAGTACCAGTCCGCGGCCGCTCCCGCCGGCTGACCGGCGGCCTGCTCAGGCGCCATGTGCGAAACCGTGCCGACCAGCCCGTCGCCGGCGCTGGCTAAATCCGCAACCAACCCAAAGTCGAGCACGACGACGCGCCCGTCCGGCGTGACTAGAATGTTGGAAGACTTGATGTCGCGATGCACCTTGCCTGCGGCGTGCAGCGCCGCCAGCCCGCGACCGAGCTGCGCGAACGCATCGCGCATGCGGCGTTCGTCATAGCGCCCGGGCACGCCGAAGCGCTCGACCCGCAGCGGTGGCTCGGTGCTGGTCGGCGGGGCCACCCGGACAGTCTGCGGGGTGTCGTCGCTGCGTCCGGCGTCCGAGAGCGTGCGCGGCGGTGGCACGGGCGGGTCCTGCGGCCGTACCCATTGCAACAGGTGCACGCCCTTGACCAGCTCCATCGTAAAGAAAAAATTTCCGTCATCTTCGAAGAGCTCGCCCAGCCGGACGAGGTTGGGATGCTCGAGATCCTGCATGGCCCGGAACTCGTGCTTGAAGCGCAAAAGCGCATCCGGATCCGCGTCGCGCAGCGTCTTGAGCGCGACGACGACGTTCTGCACGTGATCGAACGCCTCGTGCACCACGCCCACGCCGCCGGCGCCGATGCGCTTGAGGAGGGCGAATCGTCCTTGGCCCAGGGAAGCTACGGCGCCGACCGACACGGTCCGAGTATACCCCCCCAGCCAAACCGCGCCCTTTACGAAACTTTACCGCGCGACAATACAACCCTTACGCGCGCGCCTCAGCCTATACAGTGAAAGGAGTACGAACATGAAAAGAACCATGCGTTGGCTGATTTCATCGGTTGCGGTTGCCGCGCTCTCCGGGGCGATAGTCGCCGGAGTGACTCACCTGAGCCTCGGGTCGAGGGCGTTTGCCGAAGAGGAAGAGGGCTCCATGGGCATGGGTGGGGGCCCACACGATGGTCATGGGGCCATGCTCGGCGCCCACATCGACGCCGCGCTCGATGCCGCTTCGGTCACGGCCAGCGAACGCGCCGCGGTCCATGCGGCGTGCGACCGCGCCATGGCCATCCTCGATACGCAGAAGGAGGCTCATCGCGCTCACATGGATCAGTTGATCACCCTGTTCACCGCCGACAGCCTCGACGGCAATGCGCTGGCCGAGCTGCGCACCTCGGAGGAGTCGCTCGGTAAGGCGACGGCTGACGCGGTGATCGCGGCGGTCGAGCAGTCGCACGACGCGCTGACGCCCGGCGAGCGGCAGAAGCTGGTCGCCTTTGCCAAGGAGCGCGCCAGGCGCTTCGACCTCAAAGAGCATCCGCGCATGGCGCAATTCATCAAGGGCCGCATGAGCGCGCACGTCGATACGATGCTCGACCACGCCAACGTCGCTGCGGCCGAACGTCCGTTGGTGCAAGCCTCCGTCGAGCGCGTCGTTACGGCGTTTGCCGCCGCCGGCGAATCGCACCACGCGCATCTCGATCAGGCGCTCGCCCTATTCGCGCAAAACAGCATCGATGCGGCCGCGGTCGCCCAGCTGCGCCAGGCGGCCGAAGGAGACCGTCGCGCGACGGGCGACAGCATCGTCCAGGCGATCCACGAAATTCACGACGCGCTGAGCCCCGCCGAACGGCAGGCCCTGGCGACCCAGCTGCGCACCCACCTGGCCGGCATGCACGGCCACCGTCACGGATGAGCGAGCGTTAATTCATGGGGCAACGCACGACCGTGCTCCTCGTCGATGACGACGCCAAGCTCGCCCTGTTGGTCGGCGAGTACCTGGCGCAACACGACTTCGACGTACAGGTGGCGCCCGACGGGGAGCGCGGTTTGGCGATGATCGAGAGTCGCTCGCCCGAGCTGGTGATTCTTGATGTGATGTTGCCCGGCATCGACGGACTCGAGGTGTGCCGGCGGCTGCGCGCACGCCCGGCGTCCGCGCACCTGCCGGTGCTGATGTTGACGGCCAAGGGCGACGACGTCGACCGCATCGTCGGCCTGGAGCTCGGCGCCGACGACTATCTGGCCAAGCCGTTCAATCCGCGCGAGCTCTTGGCGCGGGCACGGGCGCTGCTCCGACGCGTGGCCCATCACGAACCGCATCGGCAGTGGCGCACCGGCGAGCTCGAGATCGACTTCGACGCGCGCGAGGTGACCGCGTTCGGGCAGCGGCAGGTGCTGACCCATTTCGAGTTCGAGCTCCTGTCGCACCTGGCCAGGGCGCACGGACGCGTGCTGTCGCGCGAGCAGCTGATGGACTCGCTCAAAGGGCAGGAGTTCGACTCGTTCGATCGCTCGATCGACGTCCACATTTCAAAACTGCGCGCCAAGCTAGAGCGCAATCCCAAAGAGCCGCGCTACATCAAGACCGTGCGCGGCGTCGGCTACGTGCTCGTTCGGGACGAGGCATGAGGCGCCTTTACACACGCGTCTACTTGCATCTCTTGGGCGCCGTCTTCGTCGTCGGGTTGGTGACCAGTGTCGTGTTCGCGCACGGCTGGCGCTCGGCGTTGATGCACGCGTGGGCGCTGCGCTTCACCTCGTTCGTCGCCAGCACGATGGGCGAGCACTGCACCGACGCGGTCGAGCGCCACCGTCTGATGGAGCGCACCGGCGACGGGCTGGACATCGATCTCACATTCCGCGATCCGGCCGGTCGACTGCTCGACCATGAGGGCCCGGTATTGCCGTTCGTCACCGCCGCCGAGCTCTCCGACGGGCCGCAGCTCATGTTGCGGCTCGACCATTCGTTTTGGGTGAGCACTGTGCGCCGGCCCGATGGCCAGATCTGCGGGGTCGTCGAATCGTTCGGGCGCAGGCCGGTGCATGCGCCCGGAATGGTGCGGCCGATCGCGACCGTCGCACTGGTGCTTTTGCTGGTCGCCGCGGGCGCCGTGCCGCTGGCCCGCCGCATCTCGCGCCCGGTCGAGGCGCTCACCGAAGGTTCGCGTCGGCTCGCCCAGGGCGACCTCGGCTACCGCGTACCGATCCGCCGCGCCGCTGGCCACGACGACGCGCACAGCGAAGGAGACCCCGGCCGCAAGCCCGACCAGCTCGACGAGCTGACACGCGCCTGGAATGAGATGGCCGAGCGCATCGAGCATCTGGTGCGCGGACAGCGCGAGCTCTTGGCCAATGTGTCGCACGAATTTCGCTCGCCGCTGACGCGCATCCGCATGGCGCTCGAGCTGTTGCCACAGACGTCGACCGACGCCAAGCGGGTGGCCGGGATCGAGAGCGACCTCGACGAGCTGAACGACCTCATCGAGACGCTCTTGACCGCCTCTCGGCTCGAGGAGAGCGGCCTGCCGACGCACATCTCGGCGCTTTCGCTGCGTGCTCTTTTCGACGAGCTGGAGGAGCGGGCGCATCGCTCGCCGCTGTTGCATGACCAAACGCTCATCGTCACCCGCCCCAGCGATGACGCGGCGCCGCCGCTCTATGGCGACGGTCGACTGCTCGGGCGGCTGCTCTACAACTTAGTCGAAAACGCTGCCAAGTACGGGCACAGCCCGATCTCGGTGAGCGCCGAGCGGCTCGTCGACGGCTGGCAGCTGATGGTCAGCGACCAAGGCCCGGGAATTCCAGCGGCCGAGCGCGAGCGCGTGTTCGAGCCATTCGTGCGCCTCTCGCCAGCTCCGACCCGGGGGGGCGCGAGCCCGGTCGAAGCGGAGCTGCCTTCTAAGCGTGGCTTCGGCCTGGGGCTGACACTGGCGCACCGCATCGTGCAGGTGCACGGAGGCACCATCCGCATCGAATCAACCTCCCTGACCGACGACCGCGGCTGTCGCATCGTCATCGAGCTGCCCGACGAGCTACCGGCTACGAGGCGGACGCGGCCTTGAGCAGCTCCTCGGCGTAGGCGCGCGCCTTTTGCGTGATCTTGCCGCCGATCATGCGCGCGATCTCATCGCGCCGCTCGGCCGCATTGAGGCGCCGCACGACGGTCGACGTGCGCCCTTCGACGGTCGTCTTCTCGACGCGAAAATGGTGATCGGCAAAGACCGCAATCTGCCCTAGATGGGTAATGCATACGACCTGCTTGTCGCCCGCGACCTGCTTGATCTGCCGTCCGACCACATCGGCCACCGCGCCTCCGATCCCCGCGTCGACCTCGTCGAACACGTAGGTCGCGACCTTGTCCGCACGCGACAAGATGCGCTTGAGCGCCAGCATGATCCGCGACAGCTCGCCGCCGGACGCGACCCGCTGTAACGGGCGCGGCTCTTCGCCCGGATTGGCCGCCAGCAAGAGCTCGACCTTGTCCCAGCCGGTCGCCGACAGGCGTCGCTGGTCGACGACCAAGGCCGGCGGATCCCCGTCACGCGCCAGGAGCGCCGTCACGACCGGCACCAACCGGGCGCCGGTCATCCCGACCTCGGCGAGCGCCGCGTCGACACGCGTCGCCAGCTGCTTGGCCGCGGCGGTGCGACCAGCGCTCAGCTGCCGCGCGATGGTTGCCGCCGCGTCGACCGCGCGATCCACCGCAGTGACCAGCTCGGCGCGTCGCTCCTCGTGATTCTCCAGCGCGTCGAGCTCGGCGGCGAGCTCGGCCTGACGCCGCAAGAGGCCATCTATATCGCCCGCCTCGCCGCGGTGTTTGCGCAACAGCCGCTCGATCGTGTGGAGCCGCTCCTCGACGACCGAGAGCCGCTCCGGATCGGCGTCCAGGCCGTCCGCGTAGTGTCGCAGCTCGCCGGCCGCGTCTTCGATCAGCGCCCGCGCCTCGCCGAGCTGGCGGCCAATCGCGCCGAGCCGCGGGTCTATCTGACCCAGCTCGTCGAGCTCACGGGCAATCGCGCCCACCTCATCGACCACCGCGCTTTCACGCGCGTAGAGCACCTCTTCGCCGCGCCGTGAAGCACCGAGCAATCGCTCCCGCGCCCGCAGTCGCTCCCGTTCGGCGGCCAGCTCTTCGAGCTCCCCGGTGCGCAGCTCGGCCGCGCTCAGCTCGTCCAGAACGAAGCGCAAAAACGCTTCGCGCTCGCCGCCGGCGCGCACCTGGCCGTCGAGCGCGGCCAAGGCAAAGATGCTCTGACCGCACGCCTCGGAGCGGGCCAGCATCTGCGCCGCCAGCGGCTCCAAGCCGCCAAACTCGTCGAGGATCGCCAGGTGGCGCGACGAATCGCTCAGCGTCTGGTGCTCGTGCTGACCGGCCAGCTCGATGAGCACACCGGCCACCTCGGACAGCGCCGCCGCCGTCGACAGCGTGTCGTTGATATAGACCCGCCCGCGGCCGTTTTTGCCGATCACGCGACGGACGATCAGCCCCTCTTCGACGCGCGCGATGCCGGCATGCTCGAGTCGCTGCGCCAGCGCGTCGGCGGCCGGCCCGTGGGGCGGCTCGAACAGCGCCTCGATGCGCGCCTCCTCGGCCCCCGACCGCACCTGCTCGGCCGACGCCCGCCCACCGCGCAAGAGCGCCACCGCGTCGACCAGCAACGACTTGCCCGCGCCGGTCTCGCCGGACAGGACGTTGAGCCCTGGGCCGAGCGCCAACTCGACGTCGTCGAGCAGCGCAAAATCGGTGATGCGCAGGTGGGTCAACATGTCGGTTTATCGCCGCGTCCGCGAAAACAGTTGCGAGCTCAAATGCCCCAGCCGAGCTTGCGCTGGAGGACCTCGAAATAGGCCTCGCCCGAGCGAAACAGAAACAGGGGCGGCGTCCCCATCGAAATCTCAATCGAGTCGTCGGCGGTCACCGATTCGGCCCACTGTCCATCCACAGTGCACAGGATATGCTCTGCCGGCTGCGCCAAGCGGATGGTCAGCCGCGCGGTCGCCGGTGCCACCACCGGACGGTTGGTCAGGGTGTGCGGGCAGATCGGCGTGAGCACAAAGGCGCTCAATGTGGGCATCAAGATCGGCCCGCCCGCCGCCAAGTTGTAGGCCGTCGAACCGGTCGGCGTGGCCACGATCAATCCGTCGGCGCGGTAGCGGGTGATGCGTTTGCCGTCGATGAACGCGTCGAGCTCGATGAGTCGCGCCATCGCGCCTTGACTGACCACGACGTCGTTGCACGCCTGCCGCGTCACCACCTCGCCCG
>JBBQIO010000141.1:0-7735 GCA_038325015.1 Polyangia bacterium | reverse complement strand
GAACTTCGACGGCGGATGCACGGGGATCAATGCGTCGAGCGCGACCGCAGCGACGCTCACGACCGACGGCGTGCAGTGGAGCAATGGCGCACACCTCGTTTTGTCCGGCATGGTCAAGGGGACGGTCACGCCGGGCAGCTTGACGGGCAACATGACACCGGGCTTCGCCTATGGCGCAGCGCAGCTCTCGGGCAGTGCCGAGCTGACCTACAAAGGCGGGCTCATCGACGGCGGCGCCACGACGCAGCAGTGCGGCGGGGCGGTGTTTATAGCGTCCAACACGAGCAAGCTGAGCTTCGACGGCGTGACCGTGCAGAACATGCCGGGGAACGTCGCGAGCATCGGCAACGCTGCCACCTTATCGATGGCCAATTTGACACTGTTCAGCCACGTCGGTTACGCCCCCGGATGCGGCCCCGTGATTCTCCTGAACAGCGACGGAACCGGTCCCAGCACGACCAGGTTGTCGATGGATTCGTCGACCATTCAGGACAGCCTGGGCGCAGCGATCTCCATCCGCGACGGCGCGTCGGTGACGGTCGAGATCAACAACAGCACGATTACGGGGACTGCCGCGGGCATCGCATACACCGTCGGTGAGAGCTGCCCGATCAACCTGTCGATCACGAACACCTGCAGCATCACCAATAACTCGCTCTATGGCATCAACCTTTCGGGGGCCAGCCAGCCCGAGACCGTGCTCATCTCGGGGACCACGCTCATCGCCAACGGTACCGGGCTCTCGTTCACCACCGGCCCTGGATCGAGCATCACGTTGAGCGACAACGACATCCGCGACAACACCGGGGCCGGCATCTCGCTTGACGGGACCACGGCGATAACCGTCGACGCAACGGTCAACAACGAATGGAATTTCGCCACGCAGGGGAGCCTCGCGAATGGCCACTACACGGCCGGAACCGTCGTCACCTCGGCCGATGCCGCCGGTGCCAACTACAACATCAAGAACGCTTCGACGCTGGACTTGTAGCCCACCGCAATCGGGCTATCCTGCCGCGCATGAAAACGGTGACGTTGATTCGCGGCGACGGAATTGGTCCAGAGATCAGCCAAGCGACCCTGCAGATCTTGCAAGCCGCGGGCGCTGAGCTCGAGTTCGACGAGCAGCTCGCCGGGCTAGGCGCGCTGGTCGAGGACAAGGACCCACTGCCGCAACGCACCATCGACTCGATCGAGAAAAATCGCGTCGCGCTCAAGGGCCCTTTGGCCACGCCCAAAGGGCAGGGCTACCGCTCGGTAAACGTCGCCCTCCGGCAACACTTCGATCTTTACGCCAACGTGCGGCCGGCCAAATCGATCCTCGGCGTGCCTTCGCGCTACGAGGATGTCGACCTGATCGTCGTGCGCGAGAACACCGAAGACATCTACGCCGGCATCGAGCACTACGTCGGCCCGGGTCGAACCGCGGCCGAGTCGATAGCCGTGATCACCCGCCACGGCTCGGAGCGCATTGTCCGTTGGGCGATGGAGCATGCGCGAAAAGAAAAGCGCAAAAAAGTTACCTTGGTGCACAAGGCGAATATTTTGAAGTTTTCTAACGGTCTGTTTTTGGATGTTGGAAAGGAAGTCGCAAAAGAATTCGAAGATATTCAGTTCGACGACATGATCGTCGATGCGTGCGCCATGCAGCTGGTCAAGGATCCGTCGCGGCTCGACGTGATCGTCACCATGAATCTGTTCGGCGACATCCTGTCCGACCTGTGCTCGGGGCTGGTCGGCGGGCTGGGCGTGTCGCCCGGCGCCAACCTGGGACGCGACGCGGCGATCTTCGAAGCGGTGCACGGAACCGCGCCGGATATTGCCGGCCAGGGGTTGGCCAATCCGACGGCGCTGACGCTGGCGGCAGCGCAGCTGTGCGACTACGTCGGGCAGGAAGCGGTCGGCGAACGGGTGCGAAAAGCGGTCTACGCGTCGCTGGCAGTCGCCGAGGAGCGGACTCGCGATCTGGGCGGTAAGGCGGACACCAAGACGTTCACCGAGGCGGTCTGCCGCCGCCTGGCCTAGCGACCCGCCGCTACTCGAGCGGTTTGTTCTCCGCGCGCAGCACTTGGAAGATCGCCCAGGAGCGACGTAGCGCCGTAGCCAGCGACATGACCGCGACCAGGGTCAGGGCGCCAACGGCCAGCCAGTTGTGGCGCGGCTCGCTCTCGTGGATCAAGCGGGCGAATAGCGGCGACAGCGCCAATCCGACGCCCAAATAGAGGATGCGCTCGGGCCGCTGCATCGAGCCGACGTCTGCGCCTTTGGCGCCCAGGCCTTCGCCGCGCGCGCGCGCGTAGCTGATGGAAAACGACGCGGCCTGAGCCAGCAGCACGACCGCGAGCATCATCGAGGCTCGGTAGTAGAAGGCGAGGCCGCCGAACAGGAACGCTTCGGCCCAGCGGTCGACGATCGAGTCGTAAAACGCGCCAGCGCGGCTGACTCGCCCGGTGGCGCGCGCGACGCGGCCGTCGAAGATGTCGAAGATGCCGGTGAACAGATAGAGCCAGCCGCCGATGCCGAAGCGGCCCGCGCCGATCGCCACCGCGGCGGCCACCGAGAGGAGTAGTGAGCAAAACGTCAGGAGATTGGGCGACACGCGGCGACGGACCAGCAGCCGCTCGACCGGCGCGATCACCCACAAGAGGTAATACATGAGGTAGCGGCCGAGAAACGGACCCGTCCGGCGCTGCTCGATGCGCTCGTCGCGTGGCACCGATCCGCGGCGCACCGAGCGCGCGTAAAACGGCAGCGCACCGACGAAGAAAGCGGTCAGTGCCATAAGCGGCCACAGAGTTTCGGTGTCTTCGATGGTGATGGACGGAGTCATCGCGTCGCGGGTAAACCCTGGCTCATCAGGTCACGCCGACAGCCGGCTCTCCTCGAGGTCACGATTGCCGAGGCTGAACGGGCTCACGGGCTCGGCGAGATCGTCGATCCCCGCGGCTCCGATGAAGGCCGCCTCGGCGCGCGGGGAAAAGTCGCCGGCCTCGAAATAGTCGCAGCCGAGCTGCAAGAGCTCGGTCAGCCGGCGCTCGGCCTCGGAGTAGTACTGCCAAAAGGAGAATTCGTGATTCTCGAAATAGCGCCGACGCAGCTCCGGGTCGCGCCGCTTCTTGAGCGAATTGCGCCGCGCCAGCGGCGTCGAGACGAGCGCGCCGAAGTGGCGAAAATTGCGCACCCAGCCGCTCCACGTCCGGCCATCGGGTGCGTCGCCGTAGGCGCCGCGATAGGCATCCTGCATGAAGTCGACTAGCCGCGTCTCAACCTCGGGCTTCCACCAGCGACCCTCTTTGACGACCACTGCGTTGCGCCAGTAGTCGCGCAGACCGATGGGATCTTCGCCGCCCTGCTCGAGATGGAAAAACAGCGCGTGGTATTTTTCGGTCAGGCGGTGGTGCACCGATTCGTGGCCGCCATGGAGCGCCAAGTCGCGGCGCGCGCAGTAGTTGACCAGCGGATGGAGCGCCAGGTCGAGCGCGCAATGCGATAGCAGGCCACCGACGAGCGCGAGCCCCTCGTCCGGGCCCAGCGCATGGGCCGCGCGAATAAACGAAGCGACGAAACGCGCCGGCTCGACCGAGTGCATTCGGTAGCCCCATGGCTCGCACAGGGCAGACCCCTCGAGGCCGTAGCGCACGGCTTCGATCAGCATGTTGCCCAGCTCGGGCCGGTAGTAGGACAGATCGTGGAAAATCGCGCCCAGCCGTGTGTAGACCGGGTCGGCGGCGCAGGCCCGCTTGATCGCGGCGGGCGCCCCAGGATGCGTGGCGACGAGTGCTCCGAACGAAAGATGGAATTGGGGCGCTGGCATGTGTGACGCTGAGTAGCACGACTTGCCCGCCGGCCCAAGGGAGCGGGGCTATTCGGCCTCTTGCTTGATCTTGCCGGCCGCGCGCGCGAACTCGGCGAGTAGCTCCTTGGCCTTGGGGGACAGGTCGGTTGGCACCTGGATCGACGGCACGGCGTACAGATCGCCGCGCGTTTTTTTGCCCGCGCTATCCGTCGTGGTGGCGCCTTTGCCGCGTAGCCGCATGCGTCGTCCACTCGACGTGCCCGCCGGAATCGTCAGGCTGACGTTGGTCCCCTCCAGCGTCGGCACATCCGCCTTGCCGCCGAGGATGGCGATGTCGACCCCGATGGGCACGGTCACTTCGACGTCGGCACCGCCTGGCGTGATGCGCTTGAAGACGGCATGCGGACGCTCTTGCACTTCGAGCAGCATGTCGCCGGCCGGAGCGCCGCGTCCGCCGGGCTCGCCCTGGCCCGCGAGTCGAATCGTTTTGCCGTCGGTGACGCCGGCTGGGATGCGCACTTTGAGGTGCTTGCCCTCGACGATGATCTCGCGCTCGGCGCCGAGCGCTGCGTCGGGCAGCTCGACCTCCAGGCGCACCCGCACGTCCTGACCCTTGAGCGGGCCTCGACCGCGCTGCTCCCGACCGCCGCCACCGCCGCCGAACATATCGAAGATGTCCGCGAAACCGCCGGCGCCGCCGGCACCGCCTCTTTGGCCGCCCTGCTGGCCGAAGCGCGAGAAGAGGTCGCCGAGATCTACGTCGCCCGCTTGGCCCGCGCCGCCGCGTCCGGCGAAGGGATTCTTCCGCGCGTGATCGTATTCTTCGCGTTTTTTCTCATCGCCCAGTGTTTCGTAAGCCTCGGTAAGTTCCTTGAACTTCGCTGTTTTTGCTTTGTCCCCACCGTTGACATCGGGGTGGTAGCGCTTGGCCAGCTTGCGATAGGCCTTCTTGATCTCATCGGCTTTTGCCGTCTCCGGGACGCCGATGACCTCGTAGAAATTTTTCGTCGCCATTGCGCTCCCGTTCAGGCTGCTTCACTGGGCCGACCGCTCTGACCGGCCGTCCCGGTGGCCGACGAAAAGAGCAGCTTGCCGAACACGATATCGTCGCCGTTGCGGTCGCCGCCAATACGGTCCCCAGGCGCGAATTCGCCGGCGATGATGCGCCGCGCCAGCGGGTCTTGCAAATAGCGCTGGATGGCGCGCTTGAGCGGGCGCGCCCCGTACGCCGGGTCGTAGCCGCGCTCGCACAGAAGCGCGATCGCCTCGGGCGAAAGCTCGAGCGACAGGTTGCGCTCCGCCAACAGCTTGGCGAAGCGCGCCAGCTGCACGTCCACGATCACGCGCAGCTCGGCCGGTCCCAGCTTGTGGAACACGATGATGTCGTCGATGCGGTTGAGGAACTCGGGCTTGAACTGCGCCCTGAGCGCCTGGTCAATCTGCTCGCGCACGTCCGGACGGCTGACGTCGTCGACATCGCGAATGAACTGCGAGCCGACGTTCGAGGTCATCAAGATGACCGTGTTCTTGAAGTCCACTGTGCGGCCGTGCCCGTCGGTGAGCCGACCGTCGTCGAGCATCTGCAGGAGCACGTTGAAGACGTCGGGGTGGGCCTTTTCGATCTCGTCGAACAGGATCACCGAAGAGGGGCGGCGCCGCACCGCCTCGGTCAGCTGTCCGCCCTCGTCGTAACCGACATATCCCGGGGGCGCACCCAACAGTCGCGCCACGGTGTGCTTCTCCATGTACTCGCCCATGTCGAGGCGAATCATGTGGCTCTCGTCGTCGAACAAAAACTCGGCCAGCGCGCGCGCCAGCTCGGTCTTGCCGACGCCCGTCGGCCCCAAAAAGATGAACGAGCCGATCGGTCGATTCGGGTCCTGCAGCCCGGCGCGCGCGCGTCGCACGGCGTTGGCCACCGCGGTCACGGCCTCCTCCTGCCCGACCACGCGTCCGTGCAGTCGATCTTCCATCTTGTTCAGGCGCGACAGCTCGCCTTCGAGCATCTTTTCGACGGGAATGCCGGTCCACCTGGCGACCATCGCGGCGACGTCCTCCTCGGTCACCTCTTCGCGCAAGAAGCTCTGACCGCCCTTTTTCGCGCTCTCCAGGGCGTTGTTGGCCTCGGCCAGGCGCAATTCGAGGTTGGGCAGGATGCCGTAGCGCAGCTCGGCGGCGCGGTTGAGATCGCCCTGCCTTTGCACCAGCTCGGCGTCCGTTTTGGCGCGATCGATCTCCTCTTTGGCCTGTCGGATTTTTCCGATCAGCTCCTTTTCGCGCTGCCACTGCGCCTTCATGGTGTCGGCCTGCTCCTGAAAATCGGCGACTTCGCGAATCACCTTCGAGAGGCGCTCGCGCGACACGCTGTCGTTCTCGCGCGACAGCGCCTGCCGTTCGATTTCCAGCGAGATGATCTTGCGCTGTAGGGTATCGATCGGCGTCGGCAGAGAGTCTATCTCCATGCGCAGTCGCGAGGCCGCTTCGTCGATCAGGTCGATGGCCTTGTCGGGCAAGAAGCGATCGGCGATGTAGCGCGACGACAGTTTGGCCGCGGCCACCAGCGCGCCGTCGCGAATGCGAATGCCGTGGTGCACCTCGTACTTCTCTTTGAGGCCGCGCAAGATGGCAATGGTGTCGATCACCGACGGCTCGCCGACCAGCACCGGTGAAAAGCGACGCTCGAGCGCCTTGTCCTTCTCGATGTGCTTGCGATATTCGTCGAGCGTCGTGGCCCCTATAGTGTGCAGCTCACCTCGGGCCAACGCTGGTTTGAGCATGTTGGCGGCGTCCTGCGCGCCCTCACCGCCGCCAGCTCCGACCAAGGTATGCAGCTCGTCGATAAACAGGATCACCCGGCCTTCGGCCGAATCGATCTCCTTGAGGACCGCCTTGAGACGATCCTCGAACTCGCCGCGATATTTCGTGCCGGCCACCAACAGGCCGAGGTCGAGCGCCAGGACGCGCTTGTCCTTGAGCCCCTCGGGTACGTCGCCTGTGGTGATGCGCTGCGCGATGCCTTCGACGATCGCGGTCTTGCCCACGCCGGGCTCGCCGATCAAAACGGGATTGTTTTTTGTGCGCCGCGAAAGAATTTGAATGGCGCGGCGAATCTCCTCGTCGCGGCCGATGACCGGATCGAGCTTGCCCTTCTTGGCGACCTCGGTGATGTCGCGCGTGTATTTGGCCAGCGCCTGATATTTGCCTTCGGGATTCTCGTCGGTGGCGCGCTGCGTGCCACGGATTTCAGTCAGCGCCGACAGCACGCTGTCGTGGGTCAGCCCGGCGTCCTTTAATAGGCGCGACGCCGGCCCGGCTTCCTGGTCCAAAAGCGCGAGCAAGAGATGCTCGGTCGAGGTGTAGTCGTCCTTGAACTTGTCGGCCTGCCGCTCGGCACGCTCAATGACTTCGCGCGCGCGCCGCGAGACTCCAACCTCCAGGCCGCCGCCCTGCTTGGGCAGCCGCTCGATCTCCTGCTCGGTGTGGCGCTTGAGCTGCTCGCCATCGGCGCCGACCTTTTTGATCAGCGCGGGGACCAGCCCACTCTCCTGGGTCAACAAGGCCAAAAGAAGGTGCTCGGGCAATAGCTCGGGTTGTCCGCTGCGCGACGCCAGCTCCTGGCCGGCGACGAGCGCTTCGCGGGTTTTAACGGTCAGCTTATCGGCTCGCATGAAGGCTCCCGTCGAGCCGCGACCGCGTCGGTCAGATGCAGGTGAGTGCGGTAGCGGGGGGCCCATCCGGCCCCACTTTCGACTGGCAAAACGTAATCACGGACACGCTTCGGTCAAGCGCCAGCGCACGCTCTAATGTGGGGTTCCCGTGATCGCGATGTCGACCGAGCCGGAGTACTGCGTCGTGCCGTTGTCCGGTTGGTCGCCGGCGAACACGATGTAGTAGTCGCCCGCGGGAATGTTGCTGAGCGTGGCCGACCCCGCCATATTG
>JBBQIO010000140.1:0-7757 GCA_038325015.1 Polyangia bacterium | reverse complement strand
GACCTCCCCGGCCAGCGCCGGCGGGAGCGCCAGATCATACTGACCGTTGCCGTCGACGGCGGCTTGATAGAGCGTCGACGGGCGGCCCAAAATGCGCGACGGGCGCGAGGCGGCGACGGTTGCCTGCTTGAGCGCGCCGCCATCGCTGCGGGTGATGGTGCCGTGGAGGTGAATCGGCGCGGTCAGGGTGATGGCCAGCTGGCCTTGCAGAGGCGACAACGGACCGAGCTCCTGTGCGGGCACGCCGCTCGCATTGGCCGGCACGACTTCGACGCCCAGCACGAGCGATGGCGCCGTCGTCGGACAGCCCAGGCCCACGCAGCCGCCAATCGGATAAAAGCGGCCGCAGCTCGACAGTCCGCCGAGGCTGACCAAGGCGAGCAGCGCGAGCCCCAGACGAAAGCGACGTAGAATCACTGGCATTGCAGATCCCAGTGATTCTGATCCGTCAATCCGCCCGGCTGAACCGCATCGTACGAGGGGCACGCGGTGGTGAACGGCGGGTCGCAAAAGGGCGCATTGCCAACCACGACAAACAGGTCCCCGCTCCTCGGGATGGCGCACAGCGGAACCCCGGTCGACGGCAGCACCTCGCCGGTGAATACCGTCTGATCTTTGGCGTCCCGCGCTTTGAGTGGGATCGTGCCGTAGAACAGATAATCGAGCGTTCCCGCCGTCGAGATCGAGAGGAACATCCGGGTGTAGAGCGTGGAGACCAACGGGCTCGAGTCTTGGGCGCTGACCATCAGCTGGATGGTCGCGTCTCCTGGCGCGAGCACCCCGAACGGCGGATTGGCCGAGAACACGGTCGGCCGGTCGAGCGTCGGAGGACGCTCTTCGAGCTTGGTTGGCAGCACGCAGCCGCTGGTTGTAAAGCCCATGACATAGCCCATGACATAGAGCGTTAGCAGCATGCCGCGTGCCAGCACCGCAGATGGCTGCATCGCGGCCGTGCGCCTCAACCTTCTCATGCGGCGACGGCTCCGGAGGGCCACCGGGCTGGTCTGGCTATGACAGCGCTGTCAGCCTCGGCCCGAAGCGCTGCGCGCGTCACGTGTCCTACATCAGCCATCGCTGCTGGGCTCTGCTGGGGGTTCGGGCTCGCCGTCGTCGCGCTCCAGATGGCGAAAAATCGTCCGCGGATCGACGCCCAGATCGCGCGCCGTCTTGGTGCGATTGCCGCTGTTGAGCGACAGCACCTGGTGAATGTAGTCGCGCTGAAACTTCTCTTTGGCCTCGGCCAGCGGCAAGATCGGCGGCGGCACCTCATCGGCCAGACCGAGATCGTCCGCCGACAGCATCGTGCGCTCCGACAGCACGCACGCCTTTTTGAGGTGATTTTCCAGCTGCCGGATGTTGCCCGGCCAGCTGAAGCGGCGAATCGCCGCCGCCCCCTCGGGCGAAAAACCCTGCACCTTGGCGTTGAACTCGGCGACATACCGCTGCAGGAGATATTTGGCGATCACCAAGACGTCGTCGCCGCGCTCGCGCAACGGCGGCAGATGCAGGTTGATCACGTTGAGCCGGTAGTAGAGATCTTCGCGGAAGCGCCCGGCCTTGATCTCGGTGTCGAGGTTGCGGTTGGTCGCCGCCAGGACGCGGATGTCGACCGACTCGCCGCGCGTCTCCCCGACGCGCACGACGACCTTTTCTTGCAGCGCGCGCAGAATCTTGACCTGCAGCGCCAGCGGCATCTCGCCGATCTCGTCGAGAAACAGCGTCCCGCCCGAGGCGGCGTGAAATTTGCCGGGGCGATTTTGCACTGCGCCGGTGAAGGCGCCTTTGACGTGGCCGAACAGCTCGGATTCGAGGAGGTTCTCCGGGATCGCGCCGCAGTTGATGATGATGAACGGCCCTTTGGCGCGCGCACTTCGCCTGTGCAGCTCCAGTGCAATGAGCTCTTTTCCGGTGCCGGTCTCGCCGGTGATGAGCACCGAGATGTCGGTCGTGGCGACTTTGTGGACCTTGCGAAAGACCTCCTGCATGGCCGGACAGGACCCGATGATGTCGCCCAGGCGCATTGCTTCGAGCCGCTCGTTGAGCTTGCGGTTGTCGCCCTTGAGTTCGTTGACCACGAGCGCGCTCTTCAAGATCAGCGCCGCCTGGGCCGCGAAGATGGTCAGCACTTCAAGGTGGGTCTCGTCGAAGAGCTGCGCCACCGAGTCGTTGCCGACGTAGATCACGCCAAGCAGATTGCCGCGTTCCAAGAGCGGCACGCACATCACGGACGATAGCCGGAGGCTCATCACGCTCATCGCGTTCTTGAACTCTTGGTCCGCCATGGCGTCCGAGACGATCAGCGGGCGCCGCGTCTTGATCACCTTTTCGACGATCGAGTCGGACAGCTGATCGAGCGCGTCGTCGACGTTCTCGCGGCGGACGTTGCGCGCCACCTTGACCTCGAGCTCGTTGCCCTCGGCCAGGAGCAGGAATCCTTTGTGCGCGCGGGTCAGCGACACCACGCCGTCCATCAGCGACTCGAGCAGATCTTGCAGATCGTAGTGGCCGAGGAGCCGCTCGGAAAAATCGTACAGCTGGCGGTACGACGCCAGGCGCTGCTCGTGCTTGTCGGCGACGGCGTCGACGGCCGCCTCGGCGTAGACGCTGAACGTCAGATCGGTACCGCCGAGCCGGATCACGTCGTCATGCTGCAACCGATGCTTGCGACGCTGTTTGCCGTTGATCGTGAGCTCGGCGCTGCCGTCCAGTGCGGTGATGTAAAAGTCCCGCCCGTCGAACTGCACATGGGCGTGGCTGTCGCCGACCAGCGGATCGGCGATGCGCACGTCATTGTCGTCGCTCTGGCCGAGCGTGGTGAGCCGCTTGTGCAGAGAGACCACCTGCACCGGGGCGTTCGGTCGACGAATGTGGAGGCTGGGCATTTTTCTAAAAGGCTCCCTGGGCACCGAGACCATAGAAGTGCGGTGTGATGATTGGAGCCACGCTAATCTTCAGCGGTGGAGGCGTCTGTGACGGAGGTTTCGTCGGCGGGTCCGAAGCGGGCGGCTTGTAACCCGGCGGCATTTCGCGGAGCTGAACCACGTCGCCCGGGACGTAGCGAATCTGGGCTTCGAGCACGCCGGCCAGCACCGTGGCCCAAAACGCAGTGCCCGCGGCGACCTGCAGCGCGAGCAGCGTGTTGGCCGTGCTCTTGTCCTGCGGCGCGACGATCCCGGTGGGATATTTTTCGTTGATCGCCAGCGTCATGCTCGCCCACCACGCGCCGAACAAAATCTCAGATGTCGCAAAAGCGACGCCGAGGCCAACGCGATGGGCCTGAAACTGGCCTGCTCCGAAAGGTAAAAAAGCCAAAAATCGGTTGTGATGTACGATCGTCCGCTCGACGTAGACGCGCTCGGCCTTGGCGTGCTCGTCGCGACGGCGCTGCTCGGCGGCGAGTCGGGCTTTTTCGGCGTCGGCCAGCTGGCGCTCGCGAATCCGGGCCAGGCGCTCCTCCTGCTGGTGGCGCACCGACGCAAAAAGATAGACGGCAGCGGGCGGATCGACGACCGGGTCGGCCTGATATTCGGGGCGCAGTGCCAAGAGCGCGCTGGCCTCAGCCTCGGCCTCGCTGTTTTGCGCCTGAAAAAGATAGGACAGTGCGAGCAGTCGGTGCGCCTCGATGACCGACTCCTCGGAGCCGAGCTCGATGTTGGGGTAAAGGAGCGGCCGGAGCGTGACCACCGCCTCGGCGTAGCGACCGCGCTCGTAGGCCACGCGGCCTGCGGCGAACGCGGCTTGGGAGTCGGCTCGCGCCAGCCCCGGCGCGGCGAGCGTAACCATGAGCAGCACTAAAATGCGCGGGCGAAGGCGTGTCATTCGCCGTCGCTGGGCTGAAGAGTCACGTCCTCGACCGTTTCTTGCCCGGCGCGCAAGGTGACGTTGAGGGTCGCGGTACGGTAGCCGTTGGCCGAGACCTTGAGCTGTGCGATGCGACGGCCGTCGAGCGATTGCTCGTCGATCGAAACCGGCACCGACGCGCCGGCGCGGACCGCGGTCTTGGTGTCGATGAGCACGTCGGCGGCGGCGGCGGCGGGCAAAACATTGACCCGCAGTGAGGCATTTTTCCAGCGCAAATGGGCGACGATCTGCGCCGGCGAATCATTGGCGGCAACGGCGATGTCCTTGGCAAAGCAGGACGGGCTCTCGAAGCGGACGACGTGCGCGCCGGCGGCCAGCGTCAGGTGACTGAGCGCGGGGCCGAAATCGCCGAGCGGCAGGCCGTCGAGCTTGACCTGCACGGCCTTGGGGGTCGGGACCAGCTCGACGACGCGCGCCGGGCCGCTCGGCGGCGGTGGGACGCGCTCGGGATGGGCGAACGAAGGGGCACTGATGGTCGTCGGACGGGCGCGACGACCGCCACCCTCGGATCGGACCGGAGCTGCCACGACCCGGCCGGCGGCCGCACTCGACAGCGTTGATCCGTTGGTTGCCGTCGTGGTTGGCACCACGGGCGTCTTTTGCTGCGGGGCAGCGGGCGCCGAGACCGCGACCCGATTCCAGTGGCCGGCAAACCAGTGGCGTGCACCGAGGCCCACCACCGCCGTCCCCGAGAGGGCGACCACGAGGAGCGCGCTCTGACCGGCACGTCGCCGCCGCTCAATGCTACCGACCAGCTGCCGCAGCTCGGGGTCTTTGGGCGCATGGGCCAGCGCTCGGCACCACAAATCGAGCGCCGCCGCCTTGCGGCCACTGTGGGCCAGCTTGATTCCGCTCTGCTTCCACGCGGCCACCAACCGCGCCCGCAGCGCGCGCGTCGCCCCGCAGGGATCGGCGAAGAAGGGCAACAGCTCGGCCCGCGGATCGTCGATTCCGCCTTGGGCCAGATCGTCGACCAGCTCGCGGCGCATCTGGCCGGCGTCGTCGAATCGTCCATTCGGATCGCGGCTCAGTGCCTTGTTGATGATGCGCGCCAGCCGCGCCCCGACGAAGGGCGAGACGCGCTCGGGCGGAACGTAGCGGCACTCGGCGATGCGCTTGAGCACCTCGTGTGGGTTCTTGCCCGAAAACGGCAGCTCGCCGGTCGCCAGCTGGTAGGTCAAGATGCCGAGCGCGAAGACATCGGTGCGAAAATCGATGGCCCGCCCTTCGACATGCTCGGGCGCCATGTACGCCGGCGAGCCGAGCAGCTGCCCGGTCACCGTCATGCGCTCTTTGTCGACGATCTGGGCGATCCCGAAGTCCATCAGCTTGATGGCGCCGTCGGAGCGGATCATCACGTTCTCGGGCTTGACGTCGCGGTGGATGACGCCGGCCTGGTGCGCGTGCTCGAGGGCGCGCGCCACCTCGGAGACGATCATCTCGGCGACCTCGGGCAGCTCCAGCGGATGGTCGACGAGAAAATTTTTGAGCGTCTGGCCATGAATGAACTCGGTGACGATGAAGCTCTCGCTCGATCCCTGCCCCGAGTAGTCGAAGATCTCGAGGATGTTCTGGTGGTGCAGCTTGGCCACGGCCTGCGCCTCGCGTTCGAGGCGCGCGCGCGACTCCGGAAGATCCGCCAGGTGGGCGTGCAGCACCTTGACCGCGACCTCGCGATCGAGCGTGCGATCACGGCCGCGATAGACGACGGCCATGCCGCCCCGGCCGACCTCTTCGACCAGGCGATAGCGATCGAGGTCGCGCTCGATCACACGCCCTCCCTCCCACAACTCCCAGCGGATAGTGCAACCATGGCGATCGGCGAAGCATAGCCGTGGGTTGCGGCCGTCGGCAAATGACGTTCGCTGAGGGTCAATGGCTGGCCTCAGGCTGCGGGCTGTCGATCGCGAATTCGGCGGCTTCGGATTGACGTCCGGTTTGTTCCAGCAGCGCCACGAGCGCCGATTTGACGTCGAGCTGGTGGCGGTCGAGGTCGAGCACGCGCCGATAGGTCGCAATCGCCCGTTCGGGTTCGGCCAAGGGGCCAGCGTACAGCTGTCCGAGCCGCGTGCGCACCGCCACTTGCACGTCGAGCGCGCTCGGCCGTGTCGCGATCGCGCGCAATCGCTCGGCCAGTCGCTCCCACGCCGAGGTCGCGCGGGCCAGCGCCTCGATCTGCGCGTACACCGCGGGATTGAGCGGCGCCTCGGCCAGGGCTTCGCCTAGGGTGTCGAACGCCTGTTCGGGCAGGCCGAGCTTTTGGTCGAGGAGCGTGGCGGCCTCGACGAGGAGCGCGATTTTGCTGGCTTCGTCGGCATGGGTCGCCTGAATGCGGCGCACGGCCACCAGGCGCTGGTAGTCGTGCGCGGCTTGGTAGCGCGGCGACAGGATTTCGGCGGCGGCGAGCGCGTGTTCCGGCAGCTCCAGATAGCCTTCGAGCTGGCACAGGGCTCCGTCGTGGACGGGCGCAATCTCGAGCACGCGACGATATAGATCGAGCGCCACGTCGAGCCGGCCGAGCGCCGCCCGTTCGAGCTCGGCCAGCGCAAATGCCGTGTCTACCCACACTGCACTCCGCGGATTGAGCAGCGCGAGCTCTCGTCGTAGCACCTTGGCTTCGGCGGCGTGATCGTTGTGGCGCCGGTGGATCCGACCGAGGGCCTCCAACTCTTCGGGCGCTTCGCGCTCGGCCAACAGCGCCTCGAGCGCGGCGACGGCACGCGGATCATCGCCCAGTCGCTCGGCGAGCTCGGCCAGCTTGAGGCGCACCGGCCGGCGCAGAACGGGGTCGTCCAGAAGCGCGAGCTGTCGATCGTAGACGTCGCCCAGCTCGGGCAGGCGGCCGAGCGCGACATATAGACGCTCCAGCGCTTCGAGCGCGCTCGTCGATGACGGCGCGATGCTCAAGATGCGCTGCTGAACCTGCACCGCCTCGTCGAGCGCGCCGCCCGCCTCGGTGCGCGCCCCGAGCACCATCAAGAGCGGCAGCTGCTCGAGGGCGGGCAGGCCAGGTACCGCCGCGCGGTACAGCGTGATGAGCTCATGCTGATCGGCGGCGTGGATGGCGGTCCGTTCGAGCTCGCGGCGCACATGGGCCAACCCGGGGGCCGCCAAAAAGGCGTCGCGCCATAGCGAGAACGCGCGACGCACATCGCCCAGCGAGCGTTCATAGAGCTGCGCCAGCCGCTCGATGCGCAAGAGGCGCCAAGACGGATCGGCGGTGTGCCTGAGCTGCGTCGTCAAGACGACGGTGAGCGCCTGCGAGTCGCCGCGCGCCTCGTACAGTGGCACGAGTGCTTCGGCGGCAGCGAGGTCGTCGCCATCGATCGCCAGGACGCGCTCGTAGGCGGCGCGCGCCGCGTCGGGCCGTGCCAACAAATCGCGCTCGACCTCGGCGGCTTCGCGGTAGAGCTGGATGCGCGTGGCCTCAGGGAGCCCCTCGGCTTCGCTGCTGAGGAGCCGCGTGTAGTCTTCGAGCTGGCCGCGCCGCTGGTAGAGCGCGCGCAGCTCGGTGAAGTTGCGCTGATCGAGGTACAGGCGGCGCAGCGACTCGTGCGCCCGCGGATGCGCCGGCACCAAGCGCAGCACCTCCTCCCACGCCAGGATGGCGCGTGCGCTGTCCGGCAGCTCACGCATGTGGAGCTGCGCCAGTCGCGCCAGCTGCAGCACTTTTCCGTCGACGTCGGGGGCATGCCTCGCGCGCTCGGCGTGGATGATGCTGAGCTCGGCGTAGAGCTGCTCTTTGGCATACAGCCGTTCGAGCTGCGTCAGCGCCTCCTCGTGAGCCGGTACCAGCGTGAGCACGCGACTCCAGCTGGAGATGGCCAGCGCCGGCTTCTTGGCGCGCTCCTCGGCGAGGTGCGCCAGGACGAGCTCGGCGTCGAGTCGGGCGGCGC
>JBBQIO010000139.1:0-7786 GCA_038325015.1 Polyangia bacterium | reverse complement strand
CTCCGCGTGGCCCTGCAGCGCCTGAGCGCCATCGGCCACGGCGTGAACATCGAGCTTGTCGAACAGACCCGGCCGCGCGAGACCTTGGCCCCAGAGCTCGACAGCAACGTGCGGGTCGTCGACCGATCCGCTGAGCTTCGCCGTCGCGTTGAACAGCCCTTCGGTGATCGAAACCGGAAAGCCTTTGCCCGGCAGATCGAGACGCCTGAGATCGAGGGCGTCGAGCCAAAGGGTCGCTTCGATAGGCTCGCGCGCCATCAGCAAACGGGCTTTGGACCAACGTCGCGCCCGCAGCTCGTCGACCGGAAGGCTGCTCGAGCCGGTCAGCCTGAACCCGCCGCCTTGGGCCCCGAGCACCGTGGCTTCCTGGAGATTGATGCGGCCGTCGCGGTACGCTAGCGCCAGCGTGGTCGTGTTGTCTCTGAGCTCGCCGAGCTGCCAGCGCGACTGCAGGTGCGCATCCAGCACCGGCGAGCTCCAGCTTCCCCTGCCGTTGATGGAAAGCGTCGCACTGCCCGTCAACCCACCGAGCCGTGGCGGCAAAAACGGGCTGAGTACCGCCAAAGACACGTCCTTCAGGCTGACGGACAGCTGACCGCCGTCGCCGACCAGCGGCACATCGACATGGGCCGTGAGCTGACCGGGCACCGCGCCGGTCTTGGCGTCGGGATCGCCGCGCAGCTCGGCATCGCCGCGGATATGGCTGCCGTCATAGCGCCCGGTCAAAGAGAGCTGCGCCGCAGTGAGCCGCAGGCGCGGCAGCGCTTCGGTGTGCCCGTTGATCTGGACATCGATTGCCGGGTTCTGCCATAGGCCGCGCGCGTGGCCGACAAACGTCAATTGGGTGTGGGGAATGATCGCTACCTGGTCGCTCGGTAACCACAGCGCGGCGAGCGGCATGGCGTCGACCGCGGCACCGCTCACGCCCACATCTATCCAGCGACGCGTCAGATCGACCATGCCTTTGACCCGGGCCGACTGTCCGGCCGCCGCTAGCTGAAGCTGGTCGATACGCAGGAGGTGACTGTCGAGTGGCTCGCCATGCAGCGTGAGCGCGATCTGGGTCGGACCTCGCCGCGCGGCGAGCACCAAACGCAGGGTACGCCGCCGCAGATGGACGGTTGCGCTGACCGCGTCGAAACGGCGCGCGTCGACCCAAAGGCGCGACGAGGCGAGCTGCGCGTCACCGGACAGCCCCATCGCTGTGCGCTCGAACTGGCCGTGCATCGTGGCTGCACCAGAGAGTCGCGGCCCGCCGAGGAGCGCGACCCAGCGCGAGACGTCGCTCGCGGCAACGTCAGTCTTGGCCCGGCCGAGCCCACTGAGATTTACGTGGCCCTCGATCGTTGCGCCCAGGCCCGCGGATCTGAGCGTGACCTTGGCATCCGAGAAGCCGCCGTCGCCGTTGACGCCTTGGCCCTTGGTGCTGAACGACATGCGGCCGTGTGGCGCCCCGACGATCAGCGCGCCGGGGTCGAGGTCGCTGCCCTCGGCACTACCGCTCCAACGCGTTCTGTCGCCGACGCCTACGGTGCCGCGCGCGTGCAGCTGCCCATCCGCGAAGCGCAACGCGACCTGGCCGGCCAGGGCCGTCAACGGACCCGAGCCATCGACGGTGAGGGCCAGCGGTCCGGTCAGGTGCAGCTGGCCTGCCGGATCCCAACGCCAGCGACGATCCCACTCGTCGACCGCTTCGCCGGTGGTGCGGATCTCGACGTGTGCATCACTGATGCGCAGCGTCCGACGGTCGATGCCGGCAATCGATCCGTGCGCGGTCACTTCGACGGGAGTGCGCGGGTCCGTGTCTCGCGCGATGAAGCGGTCGACCTGCACGTACGTCGTGTCACTCAGGTTGGCGCTGCCTTCTAGATGGATCGCAGCATCGATGGGGCGGCCGCCTTGACGCGGCGGATTGTCATAGTGAACCGCGCCATCGATCACCGCCGACCCGATGTGCACCGACCATGCATCTCCGGCTTGCGTCGCCGCGACCGCCCCGAGCACTCGCTGGCGGACAAGCGCGATGAAGTTGAAGCGACCGTTTTCATCCTGCCGGATGTGCACACGCAGCCCCTCGAGACGCAGCTCGTCGAGGTCGAGCCGATGCCCCCAGACCGACGGCAGGCGATAGGACGCCGTCAGGTGGGCGATGTACGCCACCTCTTGCCCGTGCGCGTCGTTGACGGCGACATCATCGAGCACGACGCCGTGAAACGGATTTCCGCGGATCGATCCGATGCGCACACTGCCGTCGAGCTGCGCGTTCAGCCTGGGCAACAGGCCCGCGGCCAGCGAGCGCCGCCCCCACATCGAGCGCGCGACCAGAGCGCCGGCCAAGAGCAGCGCCAGGCTGACCGCCACAACAGCGCCCATCACGCCCATGCTGCGTCGCAGCATTAAAAAGGCTCCCCGATGGAGATGTGCAGCGCGAAGCGCGAGCCTGGATCGGGATTGGGCACGCCATTGGCCTCGAACGGGCTCAAGCGATTGAGCCGGATTCCCAGGTCGCCGCGAATCGTCCCGACGATCGTCTTGTAGCGAAGGCCGAATCCCACCGCCCAGTGCAGATCGGAAAAATCGATATGTGTCGTGCTGCCGCCCACGACGGCGTGACATGCCGCAGCCGCGGCTGGCGACGACGATGGCCCCTGGCATGACGGAGCGGCCACGTCACCACCGTCGGCGAAGGCCGCCCCTTCGACCCAATAGCCGAACAGTCGCAGAATCTGAACGCGCACCTCGGCCTGCGCCAAAAACAGCTGGTCGCCGCCGATCGGCAAAGGCGGCACGCCGGAGATTCCCGACGGCACCTGCAGCGAAAGTCGGTTGTAGTTGAAGCCGCGATGCGAATCGGGTCCGCCGAGATAGAAGCGTCGCGTGATCGGGCTGCCGAGATCGCCCTGCACGAACATCTGACCGAACTGCGCGCGCGCCGCCAGCACGACACGCCGGCCGAGCGGCGCATAGACCCGCGCGTCAGGCGAGATTTTTTCATATTCGAAGGCGCCGCCGGCGTAGTTGCCGCCCTCCTCGGCGTGCAGCGCGAGATAAACCCCTTTGCGCGCGTCGAGCGGCCGGTCGCGCAGATCGAGCGAAATATCTTCCTCGTACCAACCCAGCCGATAGGGATCGACATAGCCGAACAGGCGCCGCGCCAGCGCTGGGTCTTGCAAGATCGTGGGATCGGTAGCGAAGAACAGCAGCAGCTGAAAATTGTAGGACACCGAGAGCTGTAGCCGGTGGTGAAAGAAGGGCCGCGAATAGGCGAGCTGCCCGCGCGGACCATGATCTTGATACGCGTAGTCGATGCCCAAGTCGTAGCCCACCGTGACCTTGAGCTGATCGTGCGGCGTGAACGCGTCGGGCTGGGTGAACGCCGCCTCGGCGACGGCCGCCGGCCCCTTGCGATGGACGTTCCAGAATTCGGGAATCACGACGTAGGCCGGTTCGAGGCGGAGCTGCAAGACGCGCAGGCCGCCGAGAAAATTGCGGCGCGTGTAGATCGCTCGCGCCCGCACCTCGTTGCGCTGGAATTCGAAGCCGATGCCGCCGCCCAGTCGCCATTCGCGAAACGGGCCCTCTTGCACGGTGACGACGACGTCGGTCTGCGTCGGATCTTCGGCGTTCCGCACCTGCCCGACTTTGACCGAGGAAAAGACGCTGAGATTGAAGAGGTGCCCGCGCGCCGCGTCGAGCGCCTGCGGGGTCACCGCCTGCCCCTCGACGAGCATCGAGTGCAGCGCGATCAGGCGTTCCGGAATCCGCCGCTCGCCCTGCACGACGATGCGATGAATGCGCGTGTACTCGCCGGGCTCGACATCGAGCTCCACCTGAGCGGTCGACGCATCACGATCGACTTCGACATGCGCGCGCGCGTCGGCCCAAGCATAGCCGCCCGCCTTGAGGCGCCCGATGATCTCCTGCTTGGTCGACTCGAAGCGCTCATCGTCGAAGATGTCGCCCACCGCCAGCTTGATGCTCTTTCCAATGCTGCCGGCGAGCTTGGGATCGACCGAGTGCAGACCGGTGATCTGTAGCGTGGCGATCCGCGTCGGGGGCCCCTGCGCCACCGTGATTTCAACATCGACGCGATTTTTTTTGTACGGAATGATCTGTGTGGCCAGCACGCGGCCGCGAAAATAGCCGTGCGCCTGCAGGTAGGACTCGATCCGCGGGATATCGCGGTGCAGCTCGAACGCGTCGAGATAGTTCGTCGCGGCAAACGGAATCCAGGATTTTTGCCGCGTCGCGATCTTGCCCGCGAGGTCGCCCTGGTCGAGGTGCTCCAGGCCGCGGAAGCGAATGTGATTGATGGCCGGGCGACCGTTGGCGTCTTTGTGGGCGCACGCGGACAGCGCCATCGCGGCCACGCAAAGCAACAGCAGAGCAACGACCCGCGCCATTCGTGGGGGCGACGTTGCAGAGACCGTACCTGGTACGGCGCCTGCAGAAACCCCGCGTTGGGAGGCATTATGGACCACGCGCTGACCTCGACATCCGCAGATTCGCCGCCGCTTTCGGCGATATCGTCGGCCGATCTGGTCAAGAGTCTGATCGCCGATGGCGGTCGCCTGATCGAGCAGCAATTCACGCTGGTGCAGCTCGAATCGGAGCGGCAGTTGCAGCGCGAGAAGTCCGCGCTCATGGCGGCTGCGCTGGGAGCCGTATTGCTCCTTTTGGCCGTTGGCACGCTGATCGTCGCGGCGATCGCGGCGTTGGGCGCGCAGCTCGGCGGACACTACGCTTGGGCGGCGCTCATCGTCGGTGGCGCGCTCCTCGTCGTGGCAACTCCGGCGGCACTATGGGCATGGTCCAAGCGCGTCGTCGTCGCGCTCCCGGCAAGTCGCGCGGTCCTGGCAAAGGAGCTCAAATGGCTGAAGAGCAAGACGCTGTAACGCGCATCATGGATGCAAAGCGGTCGGTCGAGGCGCTCCGCGAGCGGACCGAATCGATCGTCGCGGAGCTCGAGCGACGGGCGACGCACTATGTCGAAGAGGGGCGCCAGACCATCGGTCGCGTTCGCCGCGCCGTTGACGTTCCGGCGCAGCTGCGCGCCCACCCGATGGCCCTCGCAGGCGCCCTTGTAGCCATGGCGGCGTCGGTGTTTTTCGCGGCCTGGTCGCATCGGTCGCGCCGTTTGGCGACGGAGCGGATGCTCCGACGTTCACCGACCACGCGCGCGCTGGCGGGCGAGCTCCTCAGGACCCATCGCTCCGTGACCGGCGCAGTGACGCGTACCGGCCTCATCGGCGCTGCGGTTCTGCTCGGGGGTCTGCTGTTGCTCAATCGACTGAACGCGACCCGACCGGAGGGTTGAGAGGGGCGTGTCACTTTGCCCCGGGGTCGCGAATTTCCCCGTTTTTAGACCGGTCGAGAGCACGCTGACACTGCTCGGGCACCACGACGATCACTTGAACGCAGAGTGTCACGAGCGCAAGAGCTTGGGCCCGCCGCCAATCCCGGTGTCGCTCGCCCGGCCACCGATCGGCCGATGCAAAATGATCCGTCGGCCCGCATCACGCCCCTGATCGTGGGCGTCGCTCTCGGGGCGGGCCTGATGGCGCGTGTGGCGCACGTAGGGATGACGCGCGCGGTAGTAGCGCTGTAGGTCTGGATCGCCGACCCAAACCAGCGCTTTGTCTTCGCGGCGCTGCTGTTTCTCGTCCTCGGTGAGCTTTTCGGAAAAGCCGCGAATCACGCCGCCGAGGAAGGTCGCGCGCTCACGATTGGCGCGGGTTCCCTGGGTCCGTTGATGCTCACGCCACAGACGCTCCGCGCACGGGTGTAAAAAATCGTGGACGTAATGGGCAAAATCCAGATTCGCCGTCGTGCCGCACAGCTCGAGCACGCGACCGCGTCGGCCCGCAGCCAGCGAGAACGACTGAACCCAGATCGCCTCGACGAAAAAATGCTCCGACAGAAGCACCGATACGCGCCGCTCGACTTCGCTGATGCGCCCGGTGATCGCCCCGATCTGACGAAACGCGTAGCGCTCCCCGCGGCGAGCGCCGCGCTCGGCGGCGTCGACCATGACATCGACGTTGTACTTGAGCATCAAGCGCCGGGCGGTGGCCATCGCGCTCTGGGCCTCGTGCTGATTCGAGCTCTCGGCCAGGGCGAGCAGTTTGGCGATGCGCTGCAGCACGCGCGCCCGCGGGTCGTCGTTCGTCGCTGACTGCGCGGCAGGAATGCCCGCGGCGGTGGCGTCGATTCCCAGGCGAGCGCACACCTCCTGAAAGCGTGCCCCGTGAGCCGTCTCGGTCCGTTCCCGAAGTACTTCATGCACGTACTGGTGCGCCATCTCGTGTTTGAGCACTTCGAGGACCACCCCCCACGAATGCTCGACGACGAGCTTGTGGGCGACGCGAATCGTCCGCTCCTCGGGGTACCAGGCGCCGAGCCGCGTGACGCTGTCGAAGAGCTCGATGAGCGGCTGTGTGAGCGCGTCTTTGAAATGGTTTGCATTGAGCTGGCGCCAGGCGGCCAACAGCTCGCGCAAGAGCGCGTTCTCCAGCTCGGCATCGAGGGTCTGCATGGCTGGCTTATCTAACGCGCCAACCGACGGCGCACCAGTAGGGAACGGATTCGCTGAACGCGATGCGCCCCAGGCCGGCCGTGGTCATCATGTCGGCGATTTCATGGCGCGTAAAACGCTGCTCCAAGCGGGTGCCCAGTCGATCGAGCGCGTCGTTGCGCATCACGTAGAAGGAGCGGTTGCGATAGTAGCTGAGCGGCAGGTCGTCGACGGTAAAGCCGAGGTGTTCGACGAGCTTGGCGGAACGCGCGAGCGGCCAGTAGAGTCCGGCAGCAAACAGCTCGCTGGCCAGGTGACGGGCGCTCGACGGCAGGCGCGAGATCGCGTGGCGCGCGATCTCGGAGGCGCGCCATAGGGCTCGATACCAGGCGGGGCGATTGTCGAAGCGGTAGTAGAGATAGAGCAAAAACGGGGCGCCGAGCTTGAGCTTGCCGACGCAGGCGGCGAGCGCCGCGCGGGTATCGGGAATGTGGTGCAGCACGCCGAGCGAGTAGGCGAAATCGAGCGAGCCGTCGGCGATCGGAGCGGCCTCGATGGCGGCGAGGTGGAATGTGCAGTTGGAGTGCGCAGCAAGATTGCGCTCCGCAACGGCCAGCGCCTCGCCCGATGCGTCGACGAGATGAAGACGGCCGACCCGTGGTGCGACCAGCCGCGCCCAGCGCCCCGAGCCGCAGCCGAAGTCCGCACCGACCGCACTGTCGGGCAGCGCGCCCCACGGAAAAATGCCGAAGTACTGCGCAAACACTTCGGCGAGCTCGACGGCAGACGCGCCCGACTGATCGAACCTTTGCCACTCGTCGCCGAATCCGGCGACCGTCGATTCATCGAGGTTGGCCATCAATCGCAGGCGGCCAGACACACACCGGTTTCGCTGAATCCCCGACAGCAGACCGTGGTTGCGGGACAGTCCGCTGTGGAGTGACAGAGCCCGCCTTCTCCGGAGCTACAGCTGGCGCTGCAGCTCGCACGATTCGGCCCGCCGAGCGGCGTCACGAAGCAGCAGGACAGTCCATTACAGTCCTCCGGGCCGTCGCAGTCGAACTCGTCGGCGTTCGGACAGCGGGCGGTCTGGCACACGCGGGCGTCGCCGCCAATGCAGCAGTGCTCGCCGGCCGCGATGGAGCACGTCGTGTCGCCGCACAGGACGACCTGGGACGGCGTGGCGTCCGGCAAAAGGACGAGGTCGACTGCGGCTGCGTCGACGGTGGCGAGCGGCGGCGTACGACAGCCTGCGACAAACAAAATGGCAAG
>JBBQIO010000138.1:0-7786 GCA_038325015.1 Polyangia bacterium | reverse complement strand
CGCACCATGAGCTGGCGCGAATTCTCGACGAGGAGTCGGCCGAGGGGCAGCCGATTCTGTTCCACGTGCTGTCCAGCCACGCGCTCGGTCGACTGCTCGACGTTCTGGAGCAGCAGCGCTCGTGGAGCGATCATCACGCCGAGATTCGACTCGAGCATCTCGACGAGGTAACCCCCACCGAGGCGGAGCGCATCGCCAAGCTGGGCATCTGGGTGTGCACCAACCCGTCGATGATTCCCGAGTGGCGGCGCAATGATGCATTTCCACTGCACATGTTGCAAGCGGCGGGGGTTCACCTGTGCTTCGGCTCCGATTGGGTCGGCCATCACCAGCCACCGCGCGCGCTGTCGCCGATCGAGGCGGTGCGGTTGGCGATCACGCATGGCGGCTTCGGATGGCAAGAGCGCATCGATGCCGCGTCAGCGCTGCGCGCGGCGACCGCGGGGAGCGCGTCCGCCGAACAGCGCGACGACATCGGCCGGCTCGAGGTCGGCCGGCGTGCCGATTTTGTCGTGCTGTCGGAAAATCCGCTGACCCTTCCCGTTGGGCGCTTCGCAGAGCTACAGGTGATTTCGACGACCGTCGACGGTCGCGAGGTGTTTCACCGACCGGTCACGACCCCGAGCCCGACCCCATAGATTTTTTCGCCGCGTCGGTTTCGATCATGCGGGTCTGTTTGATTCGCGCCAGCAGCGGATGCAGGTCGCCAGTGATGAGGCGTGCGCCACGCTGAAACGTCAGGTACGACCAGGCCCACTCGATCAGCACCAGCGCGCGATTGCGAAAGCCGATCAAGAACAGAAGGTGGATGAAGAGCCAGGTCATCCACGCCAGAAAGCCGCTGAGCTTGATCCGGCCGAGGTCGGCAATGCCGCGGCGGCGTCCGATGACTGCCAGCGATCCCTTGTCGTGATAGTGAAACGGCCGCGGCGTATCACCGCTGCCGGACAGCTCGGCCAAGATCGCCGCCGCCGCATACTGGCCACCCTGGATCGCACCCTGCGCGACGCCGGGCACCGGCTTTCCGTCGACCACGAGCGAGGCCAGATCGCCAACCACGAAGATCTCGTCGTGACCCGGCACGCGCAGCTGCGGCGTCACCAGCACACGCCCGGCACGATCGACCGGCGCGCCGAGCTTGGCCCCGAGCGCCGCGCCACGGACCCCGGCCGCCCACATCACCGTGCGCGCCTCGACGCGCTCGCCGCCGATCGAAACTCCGTGGTCGTCGATGTCGGTCACCTGCAGACCGAGGCGCACTTCGACGCCCAGACTCTCGAGCTGTCGCTTGCCACTCTCTTGCAGCGCCGGCGGATAGGTCGAAAGCAGCTTGCCCGATTCGACGACGATGATGCGCGTGCGATGGGGGTCGATGTGGCGAAAATCGCGCGCCAGCGTGGTGTGGGCGACTTCGGCGAGCGCGCCCGCAAGCTCGACGCCGGTCGGTCCGCCACCGACGACGATAAACGTGAGCCAGGCCTGCTGCTCGACGGAATCGTTGGTTCGCTCGGCGGCCTCGAACGCGAACAGGATTCGCCGCCGCACCTCGACTGCGTCTTCGAGCGTCTTTAACCCCGGCGCCGGCGGCCGCCACGAGTCATGGCCGAAATAGTTGTCGGTCGCGCCGGCTGCGACGATCAGCCAGTCGTAGCTCATCTCACCGTCGGTGAGCACGACGACTCGGCGCACGACGTCGACATCGACCACCTCGCCGAGCAGCACCGACGCGTTCGTCTGGTCGTGCAGGAGCGAGCGAATCGGCGACGCAATGTCACTCGGATTGAGCGCCGCGGTCGCCACCTGATAGAGGAGCGGCTGAAACAGATGGTGGTTACGCCGGTCGATGACCACGATTTCGGCGTCCGCTTTGCGCAACGCGCGCGCCGCATACAAGCCGCCGAAACCACCACCGACGATGATGACTCTTTTGCTTTTCATGGCAGCAGGGTTGTAAGACGGCCAGGCGCCATCGTCATCAAGGAACTGCGCTAGGCTGGTGGCGAATGTCTGCTCGCTTGTTCGCTCTGCCAGTCGTCGTTGGAATGCTTTTCGGACTGCACTACTACTTGTGGACCCGGCTGGTGCGCGATCCGCAGCTCCCGTCGGGATGGGCCAGGGCGGCGACCATCGCCCTCATTCTGCTCGCGCTCAACATGCCGATAGCGCTCATTATCGGCCGATTCGTGTCGCGCCGGGTCGGCGGCTGGTTGGCGTGGCCGGCGTACGTGTGGATGGGGATGTTCGGCTTCCTGCTCTTGTCGGTGGTCGCGACCGACCTGGTGCGCTTGGTCGCGCGCGGCGCGGGCGCCATCGACGATCCGGCGCGAAGACTCGCACTGCACAGATTCTTGGGTGCAACCTCCGCACTGGTCGCCGCCGGGCTCGCTGCCTGGTCGACACGGGTCGCGCTCGGCCGCGTGCAGCTGCACGAAATCTCGGTGGCGCTGGCCAAGCTACCCGCCAAGCTCGACGGTTTTCGCATCGCGCAGCTCACCGATATTCACATCGGCCCTACGATCGGTCGTGCTTTTTTGCAGGATCTCGTCGACCGCACCAACGCGCTCGATGCCGACGTGGTTGCGATCACCGGAGATCTGGTCGACGGGTCGGTCGACTCGCTGCGCGAAGAGGTCGCTCCTTTAGCCCAGCTCCGCGCGCGCCACGGCGTGTTCTTCGTGACCGGCAATCACGAATACTATTCCGGCGCCGACGCCTGGATCGCCGAGCTGGAGCGGCTCGGCCTTCGCGTGCTGCAGAATGAGCACGTCACCCTCGGCGAGGGCGACGCGCAGATCGACCTGGCCGGCGTCTACGATTACAGTGCAGCCTCAGTCCATCCGTCGCACGCACCCGATGTCGGCCGCGCCGTCGCCGGCCGCGATGTGCGGCGGCCGTTGATTCTCTTGGCGCATCAACCCAAAGCGGTTTTTGCCGCGGCACGCCACGAGGTCGATCTGCAGCTGTCGGGGCACACTCACGGCGGACAGATGTGGCCCTGGATGTACATGGTTCGTCTGCAGCAGCCGTTCATCATCGGCCTGACCCGCGTCGGACCGACGCAGCTCTACGTCAGCCCCGGCACCGGCTACTGGGGTCCGCCGATGCGCCTCGGCACCCACGCGGAAATCACGCACATCACGCTGCGACGCGCTGCCGATGGCTAATTGAGGGAGTAAGGCAGGGCCAGCGGAAACGGCGCGATTTGCGCGTCAAACTCTTCGCCGGCGTCGGTCAACATTTGATACGTGCCATGCATCGACCCGTGCGGCGTCGGCAGCATGCACCAGCTGGTGTATTCGAAGTGCTGACCGGGGGCGAGCACCGGCTGCGCCCCGACCACGCCGTCGCCGCGCACCTCCTGCACCTTGCCCGAGCCGTCGGTGATGATCCAGTGGCGCGAGCGCAGCTGCGCCGTCTCCTGGCCGTCGTTGGTGATCCGCACGGTGTAGGCGAACGCGTATTGGCCGGCGTTCGGCGACGAGCGCTCGATCAGATAGGTGCTTTGGACTTCGACGCGAATGGCGCGCGTGGTGAGTTTCGACACGGAGGGAAGCTGCCACGCGAGGTGACCAGGGTCAATGGGCCAACAAACCCATCTTGACGGTCTGTCGTCCATCGCAGTAATGAACGCAGCCGCTGCCCATCCGGCCGAAGGAAATCACCCATGATTCGAGTGCAAGGCCTGACCAAGTACTACGGCGAGCGCGCCGCCATCTCGGACCTGAATTTTTCGATCGAACGCGGCGAGGTCATCGGATTTCTCGGGCTCAATGGCGCGGGCAAGTCGACCACCTTGCGCGTGTTGGGGTGCGTGCTCTTGCCAACGTCGGGCAAAGTCGAGATCGACGGCTTCGACGTGGTGCGCAATCCGCACGAGATCCGTAAACGCATCGGCTTTTTGCCCGACACGCCGCCGCTCTACGACGAGATGACCGTCGAACAGTACCTGACCTTCGTCGCCGAATTGCGTGGCGTCGCCGGCAGCGACGTTCGTCGTCGGGTCAAAGAGGCGTCCGAGCGCACCGCGGTTCTCGACATGCTCGATGCGCCGATCTCCAGCCTGTCGCACGGCTATCGGCAGCGCGTCGGCGTCGCACAGGCCATCGTGCACGGCCCGGATCTGCTGATCCTCGACGAGCCGACCTCAGGCCTGGACCCGGTTCAGATCGTCGAGATGCGCCAGCTCATCCGCAGTCTGCGCGGGCAGCACACCGTCCTTTTGTCGAGCCACAACCTGCCCGAGATCAGCCAGACCTGCGACCGCCTCTTGATCATTCAAGAGGGCAAAATCGTCGAGCAGGGCAGCGAAGATTCGATCGCGCAAAAGCTCGGCGGCAGCACCGGAGGGATCGATCTCGATGTGGTCGGCGCCAGCGCAGCCGCGGTTGCAGCGCTCGGCAAGGTGGCAGGCGTCATCGCCGTGGTGGTTCGCGCCGAAGGCTCTGGCGTGGCCCATCTGCGCGTCGATGCGGCCAACGATCTTCGGCCCGAGCTGGTCAAAGCGCTGGTGGCGGCCAACGTCGGCCTCTTGCGCCTCGACCGCGCGGCGGGCGGCGACCTCGAGTCGATCTTCCTCAAGCTCACCAATTCCGGAGGCAAAAACTGATGCGCTCCCTCTCCCTCATCGCGCTGATCGCGCGGCGCGAGCTCGGCGCCTACCTGCGCACCATGAGCGGTTACATCATCATCGCGGCGGTGCTCGCCGTCGACGGTCTCCTGTTCAATGCCTACGCACTCGGCGGCCTGGACAAGCGCTCGTCGGAAGCGCTCAGCCTATTCTTCTACTTTTCCAGCGGCACGACGATGATCGCCAGCGTCTTCATCTCGATGCGGCTTTTGGCCGAGGAGCGGCAAACGGGCACCCTCGCGCTCCTCTATTCGTCACCCATTCGAGACGTCGAGATCATCGTCGGCAAGTTTCTCTCGGCGCTCTGTTTTCTCGCCATATTGACGCTGCTCAGCGTCTACATGCCGCTCCTCATCTTCGTCAACGGCAAGATCTCGATCGGCCATCTGGCGGCCGGGTACCTCGGCCTCTTGCTGCTCGGCTCGGCGGCGCTGGCCATCGGCACGTTCGGCTCGGCGCTGGCTGGCTCGCAGGTGATGGCCGCGATCGCCTCGGGCTGCCTGGTGGTGACGATGTTGGTGAGCTGGCTCATTGGACGCGTCGCCGAGCATCCGCTGTCCGAGCTGTTCTCGGCGCTGGCGCTGCACGGGCAGCACTTTGCGCCGTTCCAAGCCGGTCTCGTGCATCTGCGTGACGTCGTCTATTACGTCGTCGTCACCTATGTCTTTTTGTTCGCCGCCACGCGAGTCGTCGAAGCGCGGAGGTGGAGGTAGCCATGGCCACCCACGAAATGAACAGCTCCACATTGGCGATGCGTACTCAGAGTCGTTGGTGGTCGGTCGCTTGGGTCGGCGCGATGGCGCTTCTGTTCGTCGGCGAGCGCATCGTTGGTGCGGGCAATTTGCGCGCGCTTTCTGTCGTGGGCGGTTTGGTCCTTGTGCTGGCCACCGCAATGCGCTTCGTGCGCGCGGCGCAGGCGGGCAGCGCCCGGGATGGCGCCAGCCACGACGTGGTCAAGGTCGAGCGCGCGCTGGGCTTTTTGTACCTCTTGAGCTGTTTCGCACTGCTGCTCTATTTTGCGCAGTCGGACGTTGTCGGCGCCTGGCGTGGCACACCGCTCGAGCACGATTGGCCGCGACTCGCCGTGCTGCTCGCCGCGGTCTGGCCGGCGCTCTGGCTGACGGCTGCCCTGCCCATCTTGCTCGTCGAGCTGGCCTACGCCGCGGTCGCGCGCGCGCCGCTCGTCGAGTTCGGCCGCATCCAGGATGCGCTCATGTCGGGGCTCGGCCTGGCCGGTGCGCTGGTCTTCGCGTTCGCGATTTCGTACGTCGCCAGCGTGCGCGACCACAAGGTGGACCTGTCCTACTTCCGCACTGCGCGGCCCGGCGAAGCGACGCGCAAGTTGGTCGCCAGCCTCGATCAGCCGGTCGAGGTCGCGCTCTTCTTTCCGCCCGCCAACGAAGTCGCCGACGAGGTCAAAACCTACTTCGACGATCTCGCGCCGCTATCGAAATACCTCGAGATCCACGTGTACGACCACGCCATCGAGCCGCTAAAAGCCAAGGAGCTCGGCGTCTCGGGCAACGGCACGGTTGCGCTTCGCCGCGGCACGCGCAAGGAGCTGCTCTCGGTGGGGCTGGAGCTCGAGTCGGCGCGCTCGCAGCTCGCCAGCCTCGACAAGGAGCTGCAAAAGCGCCTGCTACAGGTGGCTCGGCCGACACGCACCGTGTACATGACGTCGGGCCACGGCGAACGCACGACCGAGCCGGTCAACGACACGGACAAGCGAGCTACGGTGCACGATCTCCGCGAGCTCATGACCGGTCAGGGTTACGCGGTGCGCATGCTCGGCGCCGCCGAGGGGCTGGCCAGCGAGGTGCCCAAAGACGCGTCGGTGGTCATGATCGTCGGCCCGGTCAAGCCGTTTTTGCCTGAGGAGGTCGCCGCGCTCGACCGTTATCTCGAACGCGGCGGGCGCCTTTTCATGGCGCTCGATCCCCCGTCGGCCAACGTCGCAAGCGGTCCCGACGCGCCGGCCAGCGCAGACGAATCGACGTGGAAGGCGCTGCTCGCCCCGCTCGGCCTGCGCTATCTGCCGACCACGCTGGCCAACGACCAGATCTACCTGAGCCGCACGCATCAGCCCAGCGATCGAATCAACATCGCCACCGGCTCCTACTCGTCGCACGCCTCGGTGACCACGCTCAGCCACCTCGGCATGCGCGCGCCGCTCATCTTGCCGGGCGCCGGCGCGATCGAGGAGATCAACGCCAAAGCCCGACCGGTCGGCACTGGCGTCGACTTCCCGGTGCGCGCGCAGGTCGCCACGTTCAACGACCTCAACGGCAACTTCTCGTTCGATCCCCCGACCGAGCAGCGCAAAGGCTGGCAGCTCGGCGCGGCGATCTTACGCAAGCGCCCCAAAGATTGGCCCAAGCCGAGCCCGGACGCGACCCCGACCCTACTCGGCAACGAGGGCGAGATGCGCACGCTGGTTGTCTCGAGCTCCGGTGCGCTGTCCGACGGTTTCTTGGCACCGGGCAACGTCTACTACATCATCGACGGCATCAAGTGGCTGCTCGGTGACGAGGCGCTGGCCGGCGAAGTCATCAGCGAAGTCGACGCACCGATGGCCCACACGCGCAAACAGGACGTGTGGTGGTTCTACTCGACGATCTTCTTGATGCCGCTGTTGGTGCTCGGTGCCGGCGCTCTCGGCACGCGTCGGCGGCGGCGAACCGTGTCCCCCCAAAAGGAGAGCGCATGAGAGTCCGCGGCGCAGCGCTGCAGGGTGGGTTGGCAGCGGCCGGTCTGCTGCTGGCCTATTTCGCCTGGCAAAAAGAGCCGGAAAAGACCCCCGGTCAGGTCGACGTGATCGCGGCGAGCAAGAGCGACATCGTCAAGATTCGCTGGGATGATGGCGCCAAGTTCGCCGAGATTTTCGATCAGGCGCCGCCCGCGGGCGACGACGACGACGCCAATCGGATGTGGGTTCGGGTCGCGCCGCGGGCGGACGCCAAACCGCCGGCGCCCGAGCGCCTGCTGCGCGGCAACGAAAGCGCCGTCAAGCTCATCGACCGGTTTGCGCCGTTGCGCGCATCACGCGCGCTCGGCGTGCTGACGCCTGACAAGGTCAAAGAGTTCGGCCTGACCGACGGCAAGCGGCACATCGAGATCACCCTGCGCAGCGGCAAGCGCAGCTTCCTCGTCGGGACGGCG
>JBBQIO010000137.1:0-7814 GCA_038325015.1 Polyangia bacterium | reverse complement strand
CACCTGCAGCGGCGCAGCGCGAAGATCGTTTAGGGCCCGAGTATGAATAACTCGCTCGTTCTCGCCCCCGATCATCCCGGCTAGCCGTGTTGCGCCTCGGTCACTGGCCGACGGGCCAGCTCCCTCCTCGCGCCTTGCGATCCGGGCGCTTCGGGACCGAGCTTCGATCGATTTGTTCATACGCGGGCGCCGATTTACGTGACGTTCAACAAGAACCCCGACGAGCCCGGCGGCGGGCCGCCCTCCGGCTTCGCGACCGAGCCCCACGTCGACAGACGCACAACGTTGCGTCGATCCTTCCAGGCGATGTCGACTATTCGCCGCTTTGGTCGGTGAGCGTTTACGATCGCCAGGCGTTTCCAACGGTGACAAACGACGCTACAGCCCAAGCTGCGCCGTTCAAAGCGCGCAACGTGGCGACCGTAAACTGCCCCGTCGTCTACATCTCCAACCAGCCGTAGTAGCCACGGGTTAAGCGATTTTTTCCAGCTGCTCGCGCAGCAGATCGAGCGACGCGGTGGCATCGAGGGCGCGCGCGAAGCCCGCCGGTAAATTGCTGCGATGCAGCACGCCGGCCTCGACCTGACGGATGCCGCTGCGCACATCGGAGGCTTCCATACTCGCGTGCCCTTCTGCCGCGGCCCTGGCGCGCGCCAAGAACAGCGCCACTGCGGTCGACAGCGCCAAAAGATCGAGCCCGCCCGCGATCGACAGACCGAAGCCGGCGGGTCCGAAATAAAGTCCGCTCCAAAGCGTCACGCCGAGCCAGCGGGCCAGCAACGCCTCGCCCGCGGCGTCGATGCCTGAGGGCACCTTTTCGGCTTGGCTCCATCCGACCGAGCGCAGCGGCTGGCCCGGTGCGCCGACGGCGACCTCGCCTTTGCCGAGCCACGCGCCGACCGTCTTGCCGAGCCGGCCGAGCGAGCTGGTGCGGCCGAGCTCGCTGGCCTTGACCAGCGTACGAAACAGGCCGCGCGACAATCGATCGACCGCGGGCGGCGCCGCCAGCGCCTCTTTGACCAGCTGGTCGCGCTCGCTCGTGGCAGATTCGAGTGCCGCCGAAAACGTCGCCCCGTCGTCGAGCGCGCTGCTGACCAAGGCCGCAGTTGAGCCAGCGCTGCACAAACGAGCCGCGATCGTCCCGGGCGCCGAAAACGCGGCCGCGATTGCGTCGAGCAGGTTCTCGGCATCGCTCCAGGCGATTTTGCGCTCGCTGGTCAACCCAATCTGGTCCGGCTCGATCGACATCAGCATGGTCGTGCCGCGCACCGCGCTTTGGAAGAGCGCGGCGATCTCGTCGCGCTGCTCGGCAAGCAGTGGCCCCTCACCATCGACCACCGCGGGGCAGCTGAACGACAGCCCAACGCGTAGGCCGGTCGGCGTTTGCATGAAGCGAAACGGATAGAGCTGGCAGGCGCGCGGCTTTTGCTCGGCGCCGAAACGCGCGTGCACCCGGCACATCTGATCGTCGGTGAGCGCGACACAGGTGCCGCCGCGGCCGACGAGCGAATCACGCAGCTCGCCGTCAACGCGCTGGGTATGGACCAGGCGGGCGGTCAGCTGCGAGGGGGCGATGAGCTCGGCTACCTGACGCTGGAAACGCTCGCCCTCGCCCGGCAACAGCGGCACCTCCCAGCCATGACAACAGTCGCCGCAGCTTGTGCAGCGATAGTGCGCGGGCGGGAGCTTGAGGTCGAGGTCAGCCACGGTTCGACCGACAGTCTAGCAAACCGTCGTAGTTGCCTCGACGTGACAAAATGCAACGCTCGATTTAGTGCTCACTTGCCCATTTTTCTCGTCACCAAAGGCTCAAGAAAATGGCCCGACGGTTGCAACCGGACCGGCTCAAGTTTCGAGACGAAACCAACTCTGCCAGACGCGAAACGGCTGGCCGCAACCACTCGTCCTTCGCGACGAGCCTCGAGGGTACTCATGAAATCGACTTACGTTGCACGTGTCGTGTACGGTGGAATCCTGGCTGGCGCGTTGACCTTGAGCACCGTTGCCGGGGCCGACAAATCCGTCCCGCCCGACAACACCGGCGCCAACGCGGCCGACAAGCAGCAGGGCCAGAAGCCGACCGCCGATAATTCCAAAAACGGCAAGTCGGACGTCAAGATTACCGCGCAAATTCGGCGCTCGGTGATGGCCGACAAGGGGCTTTCGACGTCGGCCCACAACGTCAAGATCATCGTCAACGCCGGGATGGTCACGCTCAAGGGACCCGTCAAGTCCGACGCCGAAAAATCGACGGTCGCTAAGAAGGCGGTCGAGGTCGTCGGGGTCGAGAACGTCACGAATCAGATCGAGATCGCGCCCTAACTCAGCCCCATCCGAACGCGGGCTTTTCGCCGCGGGGGCGACTCCGCGGTCCACACGCAGCACCCAAAGGTGACCCATGGCTAGTAACAACACTGCAGTTTACGGGATGTTCAAAACGCGCGGTCAGGTCGACAGCGCCGTCGAGCGCATGAAGGCCGACGGCTTCCGCGATCAGGACATTTCCGTCCTTTTCCCGGACAAAAAGGGCACGAGCGAGTTCGCTCACGAAGCGAACACCAAGGCACCTGAGGGCGCGGCTGGCGGCGCTGGCGCCGGCGCCATCGTCGGCGGCACGCTCGGCTTGCTGGCGGGCATCGGCCTACTGGCCATCCCGGGCCTTGGACCCTTCATCGCGGCTGGTCCGATCATGGCGGCGCTTGCCGGCATGGGCGTCGGCGGCGTAACCGGCGGCATCGTCGGTGCGCTGGTTGGCATGGGCGTGCCCGAGATTGAGGCCAAGCGCTACGAAGGAATGATCAAAGAGGGCCACATCCTCTTGTCGGTCCACTCCGACAACAGCGATTGGACCAAGAAGGCCAAGACGATTCTGGAAAACGCGGGCGCGACGGATATCTCGTCGACCGGCGAGGCCAAGGCCGATTACCCCAAGGCGTAACCGCGAATTAGTGCTGCACAAGGTCCTCCGGCTCGCGAGAGTCGGGGGACTTTTTTTTGCGCGATGTTCGCCGGCAAGACGATCTTCGGGATCGGCGTTATGCTGTCGACCCCTTCCTTCCCCCAGCGCGAGGTGCCCCGTGTTCAACCCTGCTCCGCCCGTCCCGCACGACCTCAGCGAATTGGCCGTCAAGACGCTCAAGTTCCTGGCCATCGACGGCGTCGAAAAGGCCAACAGCGGCCATCCCGGGCTGCCGATGGGTGCCGCGGATTTTGCCTTCGAGCTGTGGGCGCGTTACCTCAAGTACGATCCCAAGGATCCGAAGTGGCTCGATCGCGACCGCTTCATCTTGTCGGCCGGCCACGGCTCGATGCTCCTCTATTCGCTGCTCCATCTCGCTGGCTACGACCTACCGCTCGACGAGCTCAAGAATTTCCGCCAGTGGGGATCGAGGACGCCGGGCCATCCCGAATCGCACATGACCGTCGGCGTCGAGGTCACGACAGGGCCGCTCGGGCAGGGGCTGGCCAACGCGGTCGGCATGGCACTCGCGGCGCGGCTGGCCAACGCGCGCCTGCCCGGTTTGTTCGAGCACCGCATCTGGGCGCTTGTGTCCGACGGCGATCTCATGGAGGGCATCAGCCACGAAGCGTCGTCGCTGGCCGGCCACCTCGGCCTGGGCAATCTGTGCTTCTTGTACGACGACAACAAGATCACGCTCGACGGCACACTCGCCGAGTCGATGGACGAAGACGTGGCCAAGCGCTACGAGGCCTACGGCTTTCGCACCAAGCACGTCGACGGCCACGATCATGCGCAGATCGCCGCGGCGCTCGACGAGGTGGTCGCCGAATCGCCCAACGACGCGCCCAAGCCGTGGATCATTTTGTGTCGCACGCACATCGGCAACGGCGCGCCGCACAAGCACGACACCAACAAGGTGCATGGCGAGCCGCTTGGCAAAGAGGAGATGGCGGCGACGCGCGCGGCGTTGATGTGGCCGGACGAGACCTTCTTGATTCCCGACGAGGTCAAGGCGTTCTGGGCGGCGCGTGCCGAGTCCAACGGCCGCGTCCACGACGAATGGCGCGCCAAAGAAAAGGCCTGGCTCGCGGCGAATCCCGGCACGGCGCAGCTGTACGGCGACCTCAAAGATCGAACCATTCCGGTCGACCTGGCGGCGCAGATGGCCGCCGCGGTGCCTGCCAAAGCCGACGCCACGCGCTCTACCGCCGGGGTCGTCGAGCAGCGCGCTGCCGCGCTGATTCCGTCTTTTCTTGGCGGCGACGCGGACCTCGGCGGCTCGACCAAGACGCCGATTAGCGGTTCGGGCAAGGTCGAGAGAAACGAGTTCGGCGGGCGCAATCTGCGCTTCGGCATCCGCGAACATGCGATGGGCGCGATGGCCAACGGCATCTCGGCATACGGCCTGTTCATCCCGTTCACAGCGACGTTCTTGACCTTCAGCGACTACATGCGACCGCCAATTCGGCTGGCCGCGCTGTCGGAGATTCCAGTCATCCACGTCTTTACGCACGATTCGATCTTTTTGGGCGAGGACGGTCCGACGCACCAATCGGTGGAGCATGTCTCGGCGCTGCGCCTGATTCCCAACGTCGACGTGTGGCGACCGGCAGACGGCTTCGAGGGCGCGGCCGCCTGGACCTCGGGCATCACGCGCAAAAATGGACCGTCGGAGATCATCTTGTGCCGGCAGAAAGTCGCCGAGCTGCCCAAGATCGGAAGCGCTGAAGAGACGGTCAATGCGGCGCTCCGCGGCGGGTATGTCGTGTCGCCGGAGAGCACCTCCGGCACTGTCGAGATCATCATCATCGCGACCGGCAGCGAGGTCGGTCCAGCGGTCGAGGCGCAGACGATCCTCGTCGCCCAGGGCCATGCGGTGCGCGTCGTTTCGATGCCCTGTCTCGAGGTGTTCGAACGGCAGGACGGGGCGTGGCGCGAAGCGGTGCTGCCGCGTCGCGCGCGTCGTGTGTCGGTCGAGGCCGGGCGCACGAGCCTGTGGAAGGGCGTGGTCGGGCTCGATGGCTTGGTCATCGGCGTCGATCGATTTGGCGCATCCGCGCCGGCGCCGGTGCTGGCGGAGAAGTACGGCCTGACCGGTCCGCAGATCGCCGCCTCTATCGCGGCGTGGTTCAAGGCCTAGCCATGTCGGAGATTGTCAGCGTCACAGCGCGCGAAATTCTCGATTCGCGCGGCAATCCCACCGTCGAGGTGGACGTCGCGCTCGCCTCGGGCGCCAGCGGATCGGCGGCCGTGCCGTCGGGCGCGTCGACGGGCGAGCACGAAGCGGTCGAGCTGCGCGACGGCGACAAGACGCGCTACCTCGGCAAAGGCGTGAAAAAAGCGGTGGCCAACGTCCAGGAGGCGATCGCGCAGCGCATCGTCGGGGCGGAGGCGCTGGCGCAGGTCGAGATCGATCAGGCGCTCATCGAGCTCGACGGCACCGACAACAAATCGAAGCTCGGCGCCAACGCCATGCTCGGCGTGTCGCTGGCCGTAGCGCGCGCTGCGGCCGAGGAGTCGGGCCTGCCGCTTTATCGCTACCTCGGCGGCGTGCACGCGTGCCGGCTGCCGGTGCCGATGCTCAATATTCTCAATGGCGGTCGCCACGCCGACAACAATGTCGACCTGCAAGAGTTCATGATCATGCCGGTCGGGGCGCCTAGCTTTCGCAAGGGGCTGCGCTGGTCGGCCGAGGTCTATCACACGCTCGCCAAGCTCTTGCACAAGAAGGGCTACTCGACCGGCGTCGGCGACGAGGGTGGGTTTGCACCGTCGCTGAAGTCGAACGACGAGGCGATCGAGCTGATTTTGGAAGCGATCGAAGCCGCCGGCTATAAAGCGGGCAAAGACATCTCGATCGCGCTCGATCCGGCGGCGAGCGAGCTCTATCGCGACGGCGCGTACGTGTTCTCGAAGAGCGACCAATCGAAAAAATCGTCGGCCGAGATGATCGACTTTCTCACGCGCTGGGCTGAAAAATACCCGATCGTTTCCATCGAGGACGGGCTGGCTGAGAACGACTGGCAGGGTTGGGCGCAGCTCACGGCGGCCATCGGGAAAAAGATCCAGCTCGTCGGTGACGACCTGTTCGTGACCAACGTGAAGTTCTTGGAGCGCGGCATCGCCGAGCGCGCAGCGAACGCGGTCCTCATCAAGCTCAACCAAATCGGTACGCTGAGCGAGACGATGGCTACGATTGCAATGGCGCAGCGCGCCGGTTTCCGCGTCGTCGTGTCGCACCGCTCGGGCGAGACCGAGGACACGTTCATCGCGGACCTGGCGGTCGCCTCCGGCTGTGGGCAGATCAAGACCGGAGCTCCGGCGCGCTCGGAGCGCGTCGCGAAATACAATCGCCTCCTGCGCATCGAAGAAGAGCTCGGCAAAGCCGCCGAGTTCGAGACGCCGTTCAGTCGATAACCCTGCTTGGCTTTTTTGTCCTGGCGGACGGCTTTTGTCCTGGCGGACTTCTTTTGTCCTGCGGACGGCTTTTGTCCTGGCGGACGGCTTTTGTCCTGGCGGACCGCTTTCGTCCTGCGGACGGCTTTGTCCTGCGGACGGCTTTTTTTGGCGCGCTTGGGGGGCGCTTGGCCGCTTGGTTTCGTCGTTACGTTTGTGGAGCGGGTCCTGTCACGCGTGGGGCCCTCCCGCCCTCCGGTCCTCGGTCGCAGACGCCCTGCGCTCCTCGGTCGGGCCCCTCCCGCGTGCCACCCGCTTTGGTACGTGGGGGGAGAATTAGCGCGGGATATTTGTTTTTGGTTGGGATTATTGGGGACGGCCACCCGCTTTGGTGCTGGGGGGTGGGTTAGCGCGGAGTGTTGGTGATGATTTGTGGAAGGGATTCGCTGCGCGGTTGCTACCAGATTTTGGATTTTACGTGGCCTTTGGACTTGATCATCACGTCTACGATCGCGCGGTCGTACAGATTCAGCTCGTAGATTTCGGGCGACACGCGGCTGCGAAACAGGGTCCGGCCCTCTTCGATGTGCTCTTTCATGACGTTGAAGAGCGTGTCGTTCTCGATGCCCTCGACAATCTCCTTCTCGTGATAGAGCGTCAGGTCGGAGGCAATGGCGCGCGCCAACTGACGGGCACGCTCCGGCTTCTCGATGAGTTGCATAGCCATGGTCGGATCGTACTCGGGTGCTGTGGGGGACGTCAACGGCCCCACGGTTGTCCGCCCAAACGCGTTAGGGCGTGTCGCCCTTGGGAACTTTTTTTAGCGCCACTCCGTTGATGCAGTAGCGCAGGCCGGTCGGCTGCGGACCGTCGGGAAAGACGTGGCCCAAGTGGCTGTCGCAGCGCGCGCAGCGCACCTCGGCACGGACCATCCCGTGGCTCGTGTCGCTGTCGGTCGAAACGTCGCTGGCGTCGGCCGGCTGGGTGAAGCTCGGCCAGCCACTGCCCGAATCGAATTTGTCGTCGGCGTCGAAGAGCTCCTGACCGCAGGCGGCGCAGACAAACAATCCCTCGTCGTGCGACTCGAAGTACGGGTGGGTAAATGCGCGTTCGGTGCCGTGTTGGCGCATCACCTGGTACTGCGCCGGCGTCAAGAGCGCTCGCCACTCCTCGTCGCTGCGAACGATCTTTTCGATTTTTTGTTTGCCCGCTTCAGACTCGGCCATCGCGTCCTCCTCGCCGACGAACTATAAGACGGGTCGGCATGTCGAGCCAGCCAGACCAGTACGACTTCGTCGTCGACGCCGCCGGCGAGGGCGAGCGGCTCGACGTCTGGTTGGCCAAGCAGGGGCTGCCCTATTCGCGCTCGCAGATCGCCCGTCGCGTCGAAGAGGGCGAGGTCGTGGTTGGCGGTCACAAAGCCAAGGCCGGTCGCAAAGTGCACGCCGGTGAGGCC
>JBBQIO010000136.1:0-7828 GCA_038325015.1 Polyangia bacterium | reverse complement strand
AGGCTTCGTCCAGGTTCGTCCCGTCGGCACTAAGCGACTGTACTCGCTGCGACCGCAGCCGTTCCGCGACCTCGATCTCTGGGTTGCGCGCTATCGCCGTCTCTGGGAAGCCCGCCTCGATCGCTTCGCCGCGGCGCTCGGAAAAACGACCGCCAAACGAAAGGACCGCGTATGAGCACCAAACGCAATCGCATCGTCATGGAGCGCAATCTCGTCGGTCGCATCGAAGACGTCTGGGCCCTATGGACCACCAAAGAAGGCATCGAGTCGTGGTGGGGCCCGGATGGCTTCGCCGTCACCGTACGCAAGATCGACCTACGCGCGGGCGGCGAGCTCCACTACGGCATGAGCGCCATCGAGCCGGACAAGATCGCTTTCATGAAGCGCGCCGGCATGCCAATCACCACCGAATGCACCGCTCGCTACACCGAGGTCGCCGCCCCCACCCGCCTCCGCTACATTCACCTCGCCAACTTCGTCCCCGGCGTAGAGCCCTACGACGTAGACACCCATATCGACCTCGAAGCCGCCCCCGACGGAGTCCGCATGATCCTCAGCTTCGACCCCATGCACGACGAAGTCTGGACCCAGCGCGCAGTAGCCGGCTGGACCAACGAGCTCGAAAAACTCGCCCGCCGTCTGCAATCCTAACCGCGAATATCCCAACCGCGTGCACGTCGGCTGTGTGGCGCGCCCAATGCTCCTGCCTTTGATTCGGCGGCACGCGCGCTGACAGTCTCGTCGCGCTCGCTGCAGCATGGAGCGTGACCTACTAAAAAATGAGCCTCTTTTTTCGCCAAGGAGACCGCGTGAAGTTTGCGCTGGTCGATGCGGAAAAGGCGGTCCATCCCGTTGCGACCGGAGCACGGTACGGGTCACATATGAGCATGACTGAAGAATCGATCGACCTTCGCACCGCAGATGGCGTCATCGATGGGATCGTTTTCCGCGTGGCCGAGCCGCGGCTATCGGTCCTTCATCTTCCGGATATCGGCGGGATTCGACCGGCGCACATCGACAAGGCTCGGCGGCTCGCCGAGCGTGGCTACACCGTGCTGTTGGCCAACTGTTTGTACCGCAGCGGCAAGCCGCCGTTCTTCGATTTTCGCCTCAGCGGCGACGAGCGGAGCATGAAACGGATTGCCGAGCTCAGCGCGCCGTTGACCCCGGAAGCGGTCGAACGCGACGCGGCAGCGTATGTTGGATTTCTCGAAGGCGCAGTCGGCGTGGTCGGTCACTGTTTCAGCGGGCAAATCGCGCTGCGCATTGCTGCTGCACAGCCGGAGCGTGTTGTCGCGGCGGCCTCGTTTCATGGCGGCTGGCTTGTGACCGACCGGACAAACAGTCCGCACCTCGTGCTGCCGCGTGTGCAGGCGCGGCTCTATTTTGGCCACGCGACCGACGATCGCAGCATGCCGCCGGCGGCAATTGCGACGCTGGAGCAAGCGCTCGTCGCATGGGGCGGGCAGTGGCAGAGCGAGGTCTACGAGGGTGCCCGCCATGGCTGGACGGTCAGCGATAATCCCGTCTACAACGCGCCGCAGGCCGAGCGCGCATTCGAAAAGCTAAATCAGTTACTCAACCCTTAGCCTCTCGAATGGACGACCGCTCACTGCGCGCCTGCGGCTTCACTACCGACGCAGTGATGACAATAAAACAGACCGACTGGATCGTACTTTCGCTTGATGGCCAATAACCTTGGGTAGTTCTTGCCCCAGAACTCCTGTTGCCAATTCGCCTCGAAAAAATCGGCTTCGTTTGCATACGACCCTGCACCTGGCGTGGCGTCGCGAATGATCTTCATTGCCGCCGTCACCTGTGCTCGGTTGTGCTCTCCCTCGGCGCGGTCGGGTTCACGGTCGCGTATACCGGGATGGCCTTTGCCGTCAGAAGCGGCGATGAGAAGACCCGCCGACTCGAATACGGCCGGGTTGATCGCGGTCTGGCGGTCGCGCGCCCGCGCTTCGGCAGAGGCGCCGGCCTCACCTTTGTGAAAGTGGAGCTCTAAATGCCAATACCGCGACGCCGCGAAAAGTGTCGCTGCGAGCGGCTTCGCCGCATCCGCCGCGAAGTTGGCGAGCGGGAGATAGCGTGACTGGTACGCGTACCAATACGTCCCGACCTCGCCTTGATTGTCGCTCCACCAGGCACGGTTACTCGTGTCGATCGTTACTGCTCCAGGAACATGCTCTTGCAACCACTTCAGGTCCCAGAGCTTGTTCCCCGGTGCCTCGACGAAGTGGAGGCCGATGGTGAATTTGTCGGGATGCTGTTCCGCGAAAGTACGCATCGGTTGCCAGGCTCGTTCGGCCTGTGCGGCGCTCATCCCCTGAAACAGCATGCCTACGCGCAACGAATTGTTCTGCCGGACGTCGACGGTTCCTCCCCAGGATTCATTGCTCAAGCGTTCGCGATAGAAACGCACGAAGCGTTCGAGCAGCTCTTTGAAGGCTGCATCCGTCTTCGCTTGTACGGTGCCCAGGGTTGCGCCGAAGTAGCTCGGCAACGAATCGGTTCGCAGCGTCACCTTGGTGACAACGCCGAAGGTCCCGCCGCCGCCCCCACGCAGCGCCCAGAACAGATCCGGATCTTGGCATGCGTTGACAACGCGGAGCTGGCCGTCCGCGGTGACCACCTCCGCTTGCAGCATATTGCCGGCTGTAGTGCCAAATTTTTTCGACCAAATCCCGAATCCGCCGCCCTGGGTGAAGCCCCCGGCCGCACCCACCGAGAGGCACCCGCCGCCCTGCACATAGCGATTGTGCCGCACCATAACCTCTTGATTGACCTCGAACCACCGAGTCCCGGCGTCGATGGTCACCGCGGGGCTCGCCGGCGCCGAAGCGCAACCGGTAGGCATGAACGCGTCGCTCATCGTGACCGTGCGCATTTCGTGCGTCCACAGGACCAGCGAATCCGGCGCGTTCGAGCGTCCCAGGTAATCGTGGCCGGTGCCGCGAATCACCAGGCGCATGTTGTGGGCGCGCGCAAAGTTGACGGTCACGACCACGTCCTGAGAATTCTTGGCGGTCACCAGATAAGCGCCGGGCGCAGCGGTCCAGGCATCCAGCCAGCCTGCAGACTCGGTTCCTCCGGGCTGGTCTTGAACCAGGAAGGGATTTTTCATCTCTTCGATGGCTGCTTTGCAGGCTGCCCCGGCCGAGTCCATCGAACACGGCAGTAGCGGCGACTTCGGCTCCTGCAAGGTGCCGGTCAAGGAGTGAGCGAGTCGCTGCCACTCGGCGGCGCTCGGCCAGGAGGTGCGCCCCGGCGTGCAGAAGCGCGACTCAATGCGTGGTGCGGCCGCTGGTAAAGGCAGCGCTTGAGCATTCCCCAGAGCCACGAGGAGCGTGAGACATCCGGCGCCGGCAAGAGTTGTTTTCATGTTTCCCTGGTCCAAAGGACCGCTTCACGGTGTTCGCAGCCGAAGGCTGCTTACCGGATGGCGCTTCGAACGCGCACTATGACAACGGCGAACACGACGCCCCACCTACGTCGCACGTATAGGTCGACAGCTCGCAGCCCGATTGATCGCCGGAGCTGACGGGCGTGTGGCAGCTCGTGTAACACTGGTTGGCGCTGAAGTCGCAGCCGAAATTATTGGGCGTCCGACAGTCGGTGTTGGGACCGTAGATGCACTGTCCAGAGGGGCTGCACGTGTTGCCGGTGGCCAAGAAATAGGAGCCGGTGCACTCCGTCGCGCCACAACTACAGCACACGTTCGACAGACAATGGCTCGAATCACACTGTGCATCCCCCGTGCACGGCTGCCCCTCGACTTCGGTGCAGCTGCCGTTCAGTTCGCACACCGGATGGGTCGACGAGCAGCCGGCGTTGACCGGGTTGGTGGTGGTCGGAAAGTTGCTCGGCAGGTACGGGCATGGGCTCGGCAGACACGCGCCCGCCGCGCAGCCGAACGGCTCACACGACGTCGACACCGACGGCTGGCAAACACCGTCCGCGCACAGCGGCGCCTGGATGAGCGTGTAGTCGTCGCCCGCCGCGCAGCTCCCTTTGCCGCACGTAACCGTCGGGTAGCTGCAATCGGTCCCGAGCTTGCCATCGCAGGCGCCGCCACACGGCGCGCTGCCGGCGCCGATGCACGCCGCGCGCGTTCCGTGCGGCGCTTCGAGCGCGGCCAACGTCGTGCAGCTGCCCTCGCTGCCGGCGACGTCGCACGCCTGGCAGCTGCCGCCGCAGGCCTGATCGCAGCAGAAACCATCGGTGCAGAACTGGCCGCTCGCGCAATCGGAGAGCTTCACGCAGCGCCCGCTGCCCGCGCCGTTGCGATGGATGACCTGGCCTAGACGACCGCCGGCATACAGATCTTTGAGCGCGCCGGAGAGCGCGAACAGCGGCGCTTGCGTGCCGCTCGCTTGCGGCACCCAGGTGCCATCGCCGCTCGAATATAGGACGGTGCCGTAGTCACCAGCGACGTAGATGCTGTTCTTGGTACCGACCTGCACGGCAAACAAATCGTCGGTTGCGCCGGAGCTCTGTGCGACGAAGGCGCTGCGGCCCGCCGAGTGATAGACGACGCCGGCGCGTCCGACCGCATACACGTCGCTCGTCGAGCTGCCGCCAACCGCGAACAGATCGTCGGTGGCGGCGATGCCGCTGGCCCCAGTCCACAGTGTGCCGTCCCAGTGCTGCGCCTGACCGCCAGGGCCGACGGCCCAAACGTCGTTGGCGGCCGTGCCCCAAACCGAGCGCAGCTCGCCCACGCCCGAGGCCGGCGCCGGTGGCGACGAGGCCCACGTGCCACCGGAAAGATGAAACGCGACCGGTTGCCGATTGGGCGCGCGTCCGACCACCCACACGTCGCTCGTCGACGATCCCCACACCGCGTCGAGCCGCTCGACGGCGCCGAGGCCGGCCGGGATTGTCACTGCACGCCAGCCGGTGGTATCGCGATGCACCACCACGCCGCCCGAGCCGACCGCATAGAGGTCGGTCGCCGACACGCCCCACACGCCATAGAGGTTGACCTGCGTGCCGCTCGGCTCGACCAGCCAGGCCGAGGCCGCGCTCGAACCGGCGCCGCTGAGATGCAAGATCACTCCGGCGTCACCGACGGCAAAAATGTCCGTGCCAGCGGTGCTCGCCCACAGCGCGCGGACCGCGCTCGACAAGGGCGGCTGCGTGTCGACCCACACCGATGGGGCCGGCGACGTGGTCTCGCCGGCGAGCAGCTTGAGGCAGGTCCCCTCCTGACAAAACTGCCCCTGAGGGCAGCGCGCGCTCAGGCTAGGCATGAGCGTGCCCGTCGACGAGACCGCGAATGCAGTGCCGCTGTCGCAAGCCAGCGAGGTCACCAGCGGCGCCACATAGCTCGGCAGCCGCGCTGCGGCCAGAGCCGTCGCACGACAGACACCCTCGATGCACGCCTGGTCAGACGCACAGGTCGGGCCGTCGACCGAGCTGCAATCGCCGACCAGGCCGAGTCGGACGAACAGCGTCTCGTTGTCGACCAGCGACAGCGTCGAGGTACGCGCGACCACCTGGGTGGTGCCCAAAAAGCCGGTCACCTCTAGCTCGATCGCGGGACTGCCTCCGTTTTGCGAATACAGTCCGAACGAGCCGGGCAGCTCGAAATTTCCCGCCGGCACGTCGGTGAGCATCCAGTTGTGAGCGATGAGCGGCGTCCCTTGCCGCGACGCCACGAACTGCACGTTGTCGATCTGCCCGCGCGCGCGCAGGTCGGTCGCGATGCCCACCACCAGCTCGGTGCGCTGCGCGCAACTCGATGCCAAAACCAAAACCACACCGAGCATCAAATGCTTCTTCATTCGCCGAGCATAGCGCGTCGACGCCAGCCGGCGTGTGGCGCAGGTCAAGCTTTCCGGCGGTTGAATCCATGGCCTCGAACCGGTACCTTGGCCGGCATGTCTTCCGTGCAAGCCGACTACCGCGCCCGCCGCGTCTACGAAACCACTTCCGCCACCGACGGCACCTTCTGCATCCGCCTGCACGATCGAATGGTCGATCTCGGCGCCCAGGAGTACGACGCGTTCAAAAAGGTCGCCGCCTGGCTGCCGACGCAGCGCAGCTTCGACGACTTTGCCGCCGAGCTGGGCATGGACGAGGCGCGCCTGTCGCGCTTTTTGACGTCGCTCGAAAAAAGCGGACTGGTCTATCGAAAGTCGGCGATTCCGGCGTCGCTCAGCGGCAAAGATTTTCACGGCCGCTTCAACGAGGTGCTGCGCAGCTGGCTCGACGAGGCCTTTTCGCACCCGTTTTGGGAGCGGATGATGAGCGGCAAGGGCTCGGCCCGCCTGTTCGCCGGCTGGATGATCGAGCTCTACCACTACACGCGCAACGCCAACCGCCACATGCCTCTGTCGTGTGCGTTCGCCAAGGAGAAGCCGATCAAGCTGCTCCGCGCCAAGCACTACGCCGAGGAGTGGAACCACTATCACTACTTCATGAAGTCGCTCAAAGCGCTCGGCTACCGCGACGCCAACATCGCCGAATCGATCCCTTTGCCGATGACGCTGGCGCTGTCGAACTTCATGCGCCAAGCCGCACGCGAAGACGTGCTGGCCTACTCGATTTGCTCGGCCGTTCTCGAGGGGACGACCACCGATCGCGGCACCTTCAACCCGTACTACGAGAAGGCCGCCGAGCTGTACAACATCCCGCGCGAGGCGATTGCGCCGATCTATGCGCACCTCGATCTCGACGTGCAGTACCAGCACTCGGATCTGTTTCTCGACATCTTGCAGCATGTGCCCGAGATGACCGCCAAGCGCGCCTCCCGCATCCTCGACTACGGCCACCAGCTGGTCGAGCACATCTGGCTGTGGACCGAGAATATCGAGAAGTATTACGACAACGCGGACAATCCGATTCCGCGCCTGCCGTTCGATCCGCTGCTCGATTAATTCTCGACCACGTTTTCGTTACCCACCGGAGCCGCTCGCACATGTCTGTTTCGACAACCGATTTGCCTCTTTTGAAGCGCACCGCCAAGGTCTCCCAGAGCGGCGACGCGGTCGTCATTCAATATCTGCACGACGAGATCACGCTCGACGGCAAGGCCGCCGCGCTGTTCATCAAGATGCAGCCGCACCTCGACGGCAAGACGGCGCTGACCAAGATCTCGACGGAGATCGGCGAGACGCCCGAGCGAATGCGCTCGTTGGCGACGCAGCTGGCGCACACCGGCGCGCTGTCGTTTTTGTCGACGCGCGATGAGGACGGGCGGATGGCCGGGGTCGATTTTTACAAGCTGCATCGCCACTACTGCACGCACTGGCTCAAGGACATCTACGCCCACCCGTTGTGGGAGAAGATCACCAACGGAACGGCGAGTCGCGCGCAGGTCATCGGCTTTGCCTTCGAGAAATACCACTACATCGAGGGCGCCTACGAGCACATGGGGATTGCCGCGGCCAACGCGACGCCCGAGATGATGCCGCACCTGGCGCGCCACTTCATCGAGGAGTACCTGCACGGCGACATCTATCGCAAGGGGCTGCGCAGCCTGTTTCCCGACGACGTCGTGCTCTCGGCACAGCCGCTGCCGTCGACACGCGCGCTGGTCAACTACTTGAGCGAATCGGCGCATCGCAGCTCGTTCGCCTATTACGCCGGCAACGAGCTCCTGCAGATGACGGAAAATACCGCCGAGGACGAGGAGTCGAGCTCGATCGACGATTTCTATGCCGCGATGCGCAAGCACTATCCGTGGTCGGGGCGGCTCATCGACTCGTTCATCGCCCACACCAACGCGGATCAGAAGCTCGGGCACAAAGACGTCTTTTTCGAGATGTGCGAGTCGATTCCGCCGCTCACCAAAAAAGAGGTCGCCGACGCGATGGACGTG
>JBBQIO010000135.1:0-7902 GCA_038325015.1 Polyangia bacterium | reverse complement strand
GACGAGCACGGCCAGATGCAGACGCTGGATGTGGACCTTGGGCGAGACCATGTGGCTGACCACATGGTTGACTTCGTAGTTGCGCGTCTCCGACAGGTGGCCATGTGTGCCAGCGCCAGATGCGGCCGGCGTGGCCGACGGTGCGGGGGCGCCGGGCAGATTGCCGCGCGCCCCGGCGACGCCTGAGGTCGTCGGGTCGGTCGCTCCGGCGCCGTCGACGATGCGGATCTCCGAGCGGAGCGCGATTTTGTCCTTGTCGTAGAGATCCTCGGTGCGATCGGTGCGCGTGGCGTCGATCTGCGCGGTCACGACCACCGACGCATGTCCCACACCGACCACGCGTTCGAGCATCTCGCGAACGCGGCGGGCCAACGTGCGCTCCACCTCGTGCTCGCCGTCGTTGGCGATCCCGTCGCCATCCTCGCCGGTCGACAGCGGGGCACCGCTGGCGTCGATTACGTTGACGCGCTCGGGCTTGAGACCGTCGACGCTGCCGGCGACGAGATGAACGATGCCGCGCACCTGCTGGGTCGACAACCGCTGCCCACCGCGCAAGGTCAAGACGACCGAGGCCGAAGGCGGCTCGTCGTCCTCGCGATAGAGCGACCGCTCGTGCGTCGCGAGATGAACGCGCGCGCTTTCGACAGCGTCGAGCGACATGATGCTGCGCGCCAGCTCGCCGGACAGGGCGCGTCGGTAGTTCAGCTGCTCGACGAACGAAGTCGTGCCAAACGCTTGCTTGTCGAAGAGCTCGAAGCCGGCACCGCCGCCGCGCGGCAGCCCAGCTTGCGCCAGCGTGATGCGCAGCTCGTGCACCTTGGTTGCCGGCACTTCGATCGATGTGCCGTTGTTCTCGATGCGATAGGGAATCTGCTGCGCCTTGAGCTGCTCCAGCACTTTGCCGGCGTCATCCAGAGGTAGGCCGGTGTAGAGCGTGGCGTACCCCTCGTTCGATCCGCGCACCGCCGCCGTCGCGACCAGCGCGATCGTCGCCAGCAGCACAGCGACGGCCATTAGTCGCCGCCCTCCGGACATTTTTTGCCAGACCGCGGCCAGCTGATCGGTGATCTTGCGGAGCTCGGTCGCCATCAGCGCACCTCTAGAGCGGCGTGTTCATGAGATCGCGATACGCCTCGATGACGTGATTTTTGAGCGTCACGGCGTAGCGCACGGCAATCGACGCCTTCTCGGCGCCGATCATGACTTCGTGAATTCCCATCTGCGGATCGCCGGCGGCGAAGCGCGCTGCGTTGTCGTCGGCAGTGCGCTCGGCCTCGCCCGCTTTGGACATGGCGCCGGTGAGCGCCTCGGCAAAGTTCGGCCCTTTGTCTTTGTCGGCGCCGCTGATCCCACCGAGGCCTCCGCCGATTGACGGCAGCTCCGTCGGTGGGCCGTCGCGCAGTGCGTCGATGCTTTTCTGCGCCGTCTGATACGCCGAAATCGGGAGGCTCATTTGCCGATCTCCAGGGCCCGCTCGGCCATGGTCGTGGCGCTGTCGAGCGCAGTCACGCCGGCCTGATAGGCGCGCGACGCGGTGATCATGTCGACCATCTCCTCGACGACGTTGACGTTGGGATAGGCGACGTAGCCGTCTTCGTTGGCGTCGGGATGACCGGGGTCGTATTCCAGCCGCGGCGGATTGGCGTCCTCTTTGATGCCCGCGACGCGCACTCCCATGGCCGCGTTCTTGATGTCGCCGGCTTGCCCGCCGGACACTTGATCGTTGGCTGCCACCGACGAGAGCACGACGTCGCGCCGCTTGTACGGGCCACCGCCCGGCGTCTGCGTCGTCTGCGCATTGGCCAAGTTCGACGAGGCGACGTTGATGCGTTCGCGCTGCGCCGAGAGGCCCGAGGCCGATACTTCCATTGCGGTAAAGAAGTCCATCGTCGCTCCTTTTAGCCGTTGCCGTCGGTGGCCGTGTAGCGAAGCAAAGCGAGCCGTCGCGAGACCAGCTCGCCGGTGGTCGAGTAGCGGACGCGGTTGGCCGCGACCTTGGCCATCTCGCGCTCGAGATTGACTGCGTTGCCGTCGGCGCCGGCGGCTTGTCCGGCGTCGGTAAAGGTCGTGGTCTGCCCGGCCTCCGTCGCTCCCGACAGGTGCCGCTCGTCGGTGCGGGCCAGGGCAACTCCGCCCTCTGCCGAGCTGGGCGGTGTGCGCTCCAGATCGAGCGGCTGATAGCCGGGCGTGTCGAGGTTGGCCAAGTTGCCGGCCAGGACACTGTGGCGATCGCGATGAAACGTCATCGCGTCCTCGAGCTTCTCCACCGAGTCGAACAGGGTTTTCATACCTGGCGGTTGAGCAAGCCGCGGGCCAGCGACGAAAGCTCAGTGTGGTGCGGGTTTGCGGGGAGTGGAGTGAGAGTGCGCGGCGGGATTGACGAGAACTGGGGGAAACTCGGACTATCCGGTGTGCTTACGCAACTTCTCGACGAGCGTCGAGCGGTTGAGGCCGAGCAGCACCGCGGCCTCGGTGCGGTTGCCGTTGGTGCGACCGAGCGCCTCTTCGATCAGCCGCTTCTCGACGTCGTCGAGCGCATCGCGAAGATTCAAGTTGGCCGCGCTGGGCGGGGTATGGCCACTGGCCGCCGGCGCCTCGGGAGCGGCTGTCACGGTGCGCATCTTCTGCGACGTCCGGCGCGATAGCCGCAGGTCGGCGGCGCCAATTGGACCCTGCCCCTTTAAGACCACCGCGCGCTCGATGACGTTGAGCAGCTCGCGAATGTTGCCCGGCCACGAGTAGCCGTTGAGCGCCAGTTCGGCGTCGGGCAAAAGCTCGCTGACCGCCCGGCTATGCTTTTCGTTGCTCGCCCGAATGAAGCCTCGCGCCAGCGGCACGACGTCGCTCGAACGCTCGCGCAAGGACGGCAGGTCGACGCCTATCACGCTGAGCCGGAAGAAGAGGTCAGCGCGGAAGGTGCCCTCGTCAACCATCGCCTCGAGATCCTTGTTGGTCGCCGCGACGACACGGACGTTGATCTGGGTCGCGCGATCCGCGCCCACCGGCGTCACCAGGTGGTCCTGCAAAACGCGCAGTAGCTTGGCCTGCGCGTTGAGCGGTAGGTCGCCGATCTCGTCGAGAAAAATCGTTCCGCCGTCGGCGGCGACGAACTTGCCGACGCGCGCCTCGGCGGCGCCGGTAAACGATCCGCGAGCGTGGCCGAAGAGCTCGGACTCAAGGAGGTTCTCCGGAATCGCTGCGCAGTTGAGCGCGACGAAAGGGGCATGCTTGCGGCTCGACGCAAAGTGGAGCGTGCGCGCCAGCTCCTCTTTGCCAGTGCCGCTCTCGCCGTGGATGAGCACGGTGCAGCCGGTCTCGGCGACGGAGCGCACAATGCCGAGCACCTCCAGGAGCGCTGGGTCCTCGCCGAGGATGAGCGGAGCGAACTCGCGCCGCCACGCCGACAGGTCCGCTGACTCGGCTGCACGCCGGGCGGTGATGATGGCGTCGATGTGGTCGAGGTCGAGCGGCTTCTCGATGATGTCGGCCGCGCCGGCCTGCATGGCCGCGACCGCGTTCTTGCAGCTCACGCCGCCGCTGATGCAATAGGCGCAGCTAGCGCGGCCGCCGGCCAGCGCCGATTTGATGAGCTCGGCGCCGGTGCCATCCGGCAGGTGAAAGTCGACCAGCAGCAGCTCGAAGCGCGTTCTGGCCAGCGCTTCACGGGCGGCGGCGAGTGTCTTGGCCACCTCGACCGTGCAGCCCATGCGGGTCAGGCAGCGGGTCAGGAGTCGGCCAATCGATTCTTCATCGTCCACCACCAGGACGGAGATACGGCTTTGCGAGTCGCTCATCTGACCTCCCGCTGCTGTACCAAAGCAAACGTCGATCCAGAACGAAGCGCGCGCCGCTCCATCGGCGATCGTCAAACGATTGGCGATCGCGACGGTCGGTGCGTCATTTTCTCGGGATCAGCTGCTTACTTTGACGGACCCGAGGTCAGCAGCGACGGTAAAGTCGATGTGGGAGAGGTCGATGTGGGACAGGTCGATGTGGGACAGATCGATGTGGGACAGATCGATGCGGGACAGATCGGCGGCGGCGGCATCTGGTAAGGACTGATCCGCCGGCGCTAGATCGCTTGCGCTGCCGTCCAGGGCATCGACACCGCCGTCGTTGGGCTCGTCACCATCGACACCCACGCCAGCGTCCGTCGGCGGTGCAATGCAGCTCGCAGTCGGCCCACAGATGAGCCCATTGCTGCAGTCGCTGTTGCGCGTGCAGACGTTGCCGCAGCCAGCGCCGAAGAGACTGAGAAACGCGAACAGGGGAAGAAGAATTCGCAGTCGTTGGAACGAACAGCGAATGAACCACATCACGCCAAAACGAACTCGGTCTCCGATCGGACGAGCATGGCTGCGCGAAAGATCCCGGCGTTGAAATCGGCGCAGCAGCCGAAAGTACGCTCGCGTTCTCCGGTTAATAGACATCGAAGTTCACTCCAAAACCGAGGACCAGCTGCGCGGCGACTCGGTGGTCAGGCAGATCGTTGCCGATGAAGAACAGGTCGGCCTCCAGATCGCCGCACAGATGAGTGGTCTTCTTTTTTCCCGCCGAGTAGCAGTAGCCGCCGCTCAGATCGGCACCCATGATCGTGTAGGGCGCGAAGGTCCCGAGCAGCCCGGCGCCGAAGCGAAACGGTCCATCGTGCGGATGCACACGCACGCCGGCGATGCCTCCGACCGCCGCGCGATCGACACCTTCGTAATAGAGGCCGAGAACGAGTGTGAGTCGGATTTCGCTCTCAAGCGTGAGCTCCCCGAGAAATCCGATCGACAAGGGAGACACGCGCTCGACCGCCTTGCCGGCGCCGCCGCCGAGCGCCATCCCGCCCGAGATGCGCGCCTCGATGGCGAACAGCGGTGGCTGCTCATCGGACGATGCCGACGCCGCTCCGGCGAGGAGCAGTGCGGCCACGAGCCATGGGATGCGCTGGAGCACGAGAGCGGTGAACGCAATCTCCGGGCCGCTTTTGTCGGCTCATGCTTTCGGCGAGTTGAGGTCGTTCGAGCAATTGCTGCCGGCAAATCTGACGGCGCTTAACGGCGCTTAAGACTGCGCCGGCCGGGCCGATACCCTAGATCATGGAGCCGACCGTAAATCACCGCGTGCTCGTCGTGGATGACACGCCGGCGATTCACGACGACATCCGCAAGGTGTTGAGCGGTGCCAATGACGCCAGCCGCGCCCTCGGCGAGTTGGAGGCGGACCTGTTCGGCGGCGCGCCGGTCCGCGCGCGCGCGGCCTATCACATCGACTCCGCCTATCCGGGGCAGGAGGCAGTCGATAAGATTCGCTGCGAGCTCAACGTCGGTCGTCGCTATGAAGTCGCGTTCGTCGACGTGCGCATGCCACCGGGCTGGGACGGCATCGAGACCATCGAGCAGATCTGGAAGATCGATCCCAATGTGCAGGTCGTCATCTGCACGGCCTACTCCGACCACGCGTGGCCCGAGATCGTGGCGCGGCTCGGCCACTCCGATCAGCTGCTGATCTTGAAGAAGCCATTCGACATCGTCGAGGTCAACCAGCTGGCGCACGCCCTTGGTGAGAAGTGGGCACTGGCACGCGCCAACCACGACCACGTCGAGAAGCTCACCGAGATCGTCCGCGAGCGAACGGCCGCACTCGAAGCGGCCAATGGGCAGCTCAAGAAGGAGCACGCGCAGCGGCAGACCATCGAGCTCGAGCTCCGGCTGGCACAGAAGCTCGAAGCCGTCGGGCAGCTGGCCGCGGGAATCGCTCACGAGGTCAACACGCCGATTCAGTACGTCAGCGACAGCGTACAGTTTCTGCAGACCGCGTTCGGTGATCTCACCGCGCTGGTCGGTCGTTACAAGACGCTGCTCCACAGCACCGCCGAGGAGCACGCGCTGCCGGCGCTGCACGCCGAGCTCGACGAAGCCGAGACCACCGCCGATCTCGTCTACTTGGAAGATCAGATCCCCAAAGCGTTCGACCGTGTCTTCGAAGGCACCACGCGCGTGACCACCATCGTGCGGGCCATGAAGGAGTTTGCGCATTCCGATTCGCGTCAGATGGCGCCAGCGGACCTCAACCGCGCGCTGCACAGCACGCTCATCGTGGCCTCGAACGAATACAAATACGTCGCCGATATTCGGCTCGATCTGGCCGAGCTCCCGGCGGTGACTTGCCACATCGGCGACCTCAATCAGGTGTTCCTGAATCTCATCGTCAACGCGGCGCATGCCATCGAGGACGTGGTCGGCGAGAGCGGCTCGCGCGGCAACATCGGGGTCAAGACCTCGCTCGACGGAGGTGAGGTCCTGATCGCAATCTCCGACGATGGCACGGGCATTCCAGCGACCGTTCAGCCGCGCATCTTCGATCCGTTCTTCACCACCAAAGAGGTCGGGCGCGGCAGCGGCCAGGGGCTGGCCATCGCGCGCACCATCGTGATTGAAAAGCATGGCGGCACGCTCACCTTCGACACGGCACCCGGGCGTGGCACGACGTTCAATATCCGCTTGCCCATCGACCGGATTGCGCAGGCGGCGCTGTGAGACGCATCCTATTCGTCGACGACGAGCAGCGCATCCTAGACGGGCTGCAGGGCCTGTTGCGGCGCAACCGCACCAAGTGGGACATGGTGTTTGCCTGCGGTGGAGCGGCCGCACTGGCCGAGCTTAAACAGGGCCATTTCGACGTCATCGTCTCCGACATGCGCATGCCGCAGATGAGCGGGGCGGTGCTGCTCGGCGAAGTGCGCGCCCGCTACCCGCACATGGTGCGCATCATCCTTTCCGGTTTCAGCGAGCTTGAAACACGGCTCAACGCGGCGCCGGTGGCGCATCAGTTTCTCTCCAAGCCATGCGATCGCGAAATGCTCGACGGTGTCATCGAGCGCAGCTGCGACCTGCAGGGGATCCTCGACAACGAAGAGATACGTCGTCTGGTGGGTCGGATCGATCGCCTGCCGCCGACACCGCGGATCTACGCGCGGCTGGTCAGCGTCTCGGAGTCGCCGGATGCGTCGATCGCCGACATGAGCGGCGTCATTTTGCAGGATGTCGGTATGTGCGCAAATCTTCTACAACTGGTAAATTCGGCGTTTTTTGCATTGCCTAGACGAATCACCACCGTCGACAAAGCGGTCACGATGCTGGGCTTCGAGATGGTCAAGAGCCTGGTGCTGTCGCTCGAAATCTTCAACGTCGCCGGTGAATTCAACTATCGGCCGGGCTTTGATCTCGAAGCGCTGCAGCGTCACGCGCTCCTGACCGCCTCGCTGACGCGTTTCATCGCGCCGCGTCGACTGTATTCCGATGAAGCCTTCATGGCCGCCATGCTCCATGACATCGGCGAGCTGGTGCTCGCCATGCTCGGTCCCGACGTGCCGGTCGACAATGTTCCGCACGCCGAGGTCGGCGCCTACCTCCTGGGTCTGTGGGGCCTGCCCTACTCGATCGTCGAGGCGGTAGCCCATCATCACCACCCGTCGCGCGCGCAGTCCAAGCGTTTCGACCTGGTCACCGCGGTGCACGTTGCCGACGTGCTGGCCAACGAGCTCGAAGGTCACAGCGACAGCACCATCGACGAAGAATATCTAGGAGCGCTCGGCATCGTCCGAGAGCTCGAAGACTGGCGAGCGCAGGCGCGCGCGCACCAAGGAGCACAGTGATGGAATCCGCACTTCCGCGAATTTTGTGCGTCGACGATGAGCCGCATGTGCTGTCGGGCCTGGCCGCGATCTTACGCCGGCGCTTCGACGTCAGCACTGCGCTGGGCGGTGAAGAGGCGCTGCGCCTGGTCCACAGCGAAGAACCCTTCGTCGTGGTCATCTCCGATGCGCGCATGCCCGGGCTCGACGGAGCGACACTGCTCAAGCGGTTCCGTCAAGAAGCGCCGGACACGGTGCGTCTCTTGCTCACCGGTGCCAAC
>JBBQIO010000134.1:0-7921 GCA_038325015.1 Polyangia bacterium | reverse complement strand
CAACGCCGACACGCTGCACGAGCGCGTCGACCCCTACTACCTCGAAGCGCAGGCCGCATACATCGACGTCTATCGCATCTTACCGCACGTCGATCTGCGCATCGGCCGGCAGGTGGTCAACTGGGGCACGGCCGACAAGTTCAATCCGACCAACAATCTCAACACACTCGACCTCTCGGACCCGCTCCTCTTCGGCAAGGCGCTGGCCAACAACATGGTCCGCGTCGACTGGAATCCGGTGACCGACCTGGTGCTGACCGCGGTGTGGGTGCCGATCTTCCGCCCGGCGCAGCTGCCGCGCACCGCGCCGCTGGCGGTCACCGAGGGGCAGCGTCCGGCGCCGGTGCAAGAGGCCGACATTCGCGCCGCGCTCGGCCTTTTGGCCGAGGCCAATCCGCCCTCGCAGATCAACGTCTACACGTTGCAGCCACAGACCTCGCTCAACAATTCGCAAGTCGGCGTCCGGCTCGGCGGGCGTCTGTGGGGGCAGGATCTTTCGCTCAGCTACTATCACGGTCGCTGGGGCATCGCGACGCCAGCGTGGGTGACCAACTCGCCCAAGGGCATCGTCAATGTCGGCGTGGTGTGGCCGCGTATGGATGTCATCGGCTTCGATTGGGCCGGCTCGCTGGAAAAGCTGCGCGGCCTCGGTTACTGGTTCGAAGGCGCGGTCATCTTTCCGCAGCAGGTCACGTACGGCGTGTACAACGACACGCCGACGACGCACGCGCCGATCACTTTTCAGAACCTCGGTCATGGCCAGTACGCGACCCAGGTCGGCAGCGATGCGTACGGCCGGCCGGTGGTCGTGCCGTCGACGCCGTTCGTCAAGCTGACCGCGGGCATGGATTTCACCTTCAACAAGCACCTGTATTCCAACGTCCAGTACGTCTATGGATTCATCGACGAGTTCGGCGCCGGCACCACCAGCTTCGCCCGCGCCGGGGCCAAGCTTGGCGACAAGCCGCGCACTGAAGCGCGCATTGGCCACTACATCGTCGCCGGCTCGGACATCAAGCTGTTCTCCGATCAGGTGCTCATCCGGCTGTTCGCCGCGTTCAAGATCCCGCAGATTGGCGATGAAGATCCCAAGTTCACCGCCGTCCTATTTCCGCAGATCGCATGGGCGGTCTGGGATGCGACCGAGCTGTCCGTCGGCTCATTCGTTTTCCTCGGGTCGCGCGACACCAAGTTCGGCGATCCGGCGGCGGGCGCGAGCGAGATCTTTGCCAAAGCCAAGTTCACCTACTGATTGAGATCGGCACATCGGGCTGGCTCAGAAGATGCAAATGGGCGCGATACCAGTGAACATCAACCGCGGCGGCTCGGATTTGACCGCGAGGAGTTTTCCATGACGAACCAGACCCGTCGGACCCTATGTCTTTCCGTTGCGCTCGTCGCGTTGGCCGCGACTGCGCCGGCGTTCGCCGGACCTCACGACTTCGTGGTGCAGCATGCCGGTGCCGGTGGCGGCGCCGAGGAGGCCGCGCCCTATCTGGCGACGCTGCTGCGCTACGCCGAGAAGACGCTGGGCTGGACACCGGACTCGGCGACCGGGCAGTTCTTCGTCGACGCCAAAGAGGCGGCCGAATACATCGACAGCAAGAAGCCGGGCTACGGAATGCTCGACCCCGAGACCTACTGCGACCTGCAGAGCAAGCACCAGCTGGCGGTAATCGCGTCGGTCCAGGGCGCAAAGGGGGGTGTGGCACATCTGTATGTCGTGGTTAAAGATCCCGCATACAAGTCGCTCGCCGACATCAAGGGCAAGAAGCTGGTGTCGAACCACCTGCAGTCTCCGCGCTATCTGTCGCGCGTCGCTTTCGAGGGCAAGGTCGACGTCGCCACCTACTTCGACGCGCAGCTCACGTCGAGCCCGCTGCGCGGTCTCAAAGCGGTCGACCGCGGCGAGGCGGCGGCGACGCTGCTCGATGATGATCAGCTGGCCAGCGCCAAGAGCCTGCCGTTTGGCAGCTCGCTGCGCGTGATCTACAAGTCGCCGGCGCTGGTGCCGATGCCCGTTGTGGCGTTCGGCGCCAACGGCACCGCCGACGACAAAAAAGCGTTTGCCAAGATGTTGCTGTCGATGTGCAGCCCGGTGAATCTCAAGGGCAATGAAGTGTGTAGCGCGCTGCAGATCAACAAATTCGTGGCCCCCGACCTCGCCGCGTACGAGGCGGCGCTTAAGCGATACTCAAAGTGAGTGAGATGACCGTCAAGAGTCTTGGGATGTGTGCAGTGGTGCTGCTCTTGGCCGGCTGTCCGCATCCGATCCCATTCGTCGCCAGCGCAGCGACGGTCAACGCCGCGGACCTACCGTCGGATGTCGCGGGTCTCGGCAAATACATCGACACCGAGCTGGCCAAAGGCGAGCGCGTGGCCGCAGAGAATGCCCTGGTCGCCGTCGACAAAGGGCTCGACAGTACGCCCCGCGAGTATGAGCTCTTGTGGCGCGGCGCCAAGGTCTGCACCGTGCTCGGCGGCGAGGCCAAGGACAACACGCGCAAGGAATCGTTCTCCGGGCGTGGGATGGACTACGGGAAGCGGGCGGTGGTCGCCATGCCGTCGCGTGTCGAAGGGCAGTACTACCTGGGCATCGCCATCGGGTTGTATGCGACGACAAGACGTTCGGTCGCAGCCTGGTGCCGAAAATTCGTGACGCCGGCCTCAAGGCTGTACAGCTCGACGAGAAGTTCGACCATGCCGGTCCGCTACGGCTGCTCGGCTCGGTGTACGTCAAAGCGCCGCCGTGGCCGGCCTCGATTGGCGACGTCGAGGAGGGGGAGAAGTACCTGGAGCGCGCGGTCAAGCTCGACGGCGACTATCCGCTCAATCATCTGCTGTTCGCCGATGCCTTGGCCTCGGACAATCGCGCCAGCGACGCGACCCGCGAGTACAACGTCGTCCTTGCCGCGCAGCCGCAACCGGAGTGGGCCAAGGATCTCGCGATCTGGCAGCGCGACGCCAAAAAGGGGCTGCAGCACGTGAACCGCCACCACGACACCGAAGCGATGAGATAGACCTCGACGAGCTGCGTGGATTCGAGCTCGAAGATGTCCACGGCCACGTCCTGTTCTTCGGCCGCCCTCGTTCTACTTAAAATCTCCGAAGGACTGCACGGTGAAGCTGATCGTCTCGACCTCCGGTGATTGCCAGCTCGTTTCGGGCAGCCCGGCGCGCTGACACGCGGCGCCGATCAGCGCGCTCCCCGAGGTCAGGCCGTTGCTGGTCCAGGGAAGCACAATGCCGCGGCGCGCACCGCGCGTTACGACGACTCCGTGGCGACCGACTTCGAGCTGGCTCGCGTCACCCGGCACGACCGCACCCAGGACCGCGACGCCGATGCGCACGGCGTCGAGGTGGTCGGCCGAGATAGGAGCTCCCAGCGCGCAGGCCTGCGCCACCAGCTCCTCGACGGTCAAATAAAGCGGCCCCGTCGGCGGCAAGCGCAAGAGCGGACCTCGCGGACCGTCCTCGTCCCACAGCAGCACTGCTGCGCCGCGCGCCGCCAAGAGCGACTTCCGATGCGGCGCACCCGGCGGCAGCTCACCGGTGGCCAAGAACTCGGTGAGCGTGGCGCGGGCGATGCGCATGAGTTCTTGGCCGTCGTGGTCCAAAAGCGGCTCGGCATCGAGACTGTCGGCGGGGCTCAACGGTCTCACTCAGCGCTGCGCGCCCGGACGCTGACCGGTGGCGCGCCAGTGCCGATAATCGTCGAGGATCTGGCGGTGGTCGAACGCCAGCTCGGGCAGCGCGTCGAGACGGAAAATGCGCACGTTGGCCGCATCGTCGGCGGCGCGCGGCGCTCCCTCGGCCGTCCCCACGAAGACCACCGACACCGTTGGTCCCCGCGGATCGCGCGCCGGATCGGAGTAGGCGAAGAGCTGCTCTGCGAGCGTGACGTCGAGCGAGATCTCCTCCATCGCTTCACGGCGGGCCGCCACGTGGAGCGGCTCGCCGAGGTCGACGAAGCCGCCCGGCAGCGCCCATCCGTGGGGCGGGTTCTTGCGCTCGATCAGCACCACGGCAGGCGCACCATCGAGCTCGCGCTCGACGATGATGTCGACGGTCAAAAGCGGCGTCTTTGGCGGGCCGCTCATGGGACCCGGGATGCCTTGACGGTCAGCGTCTTCATTCTCGATCCTCCTCGGCCGCAAAATTGGACAGCATCTGCGTCAAGCTTCTCACGCGATCCGGATTGGCATCGGCAAGATTGTTGCGCTCGTTCGGATCGTGCCCAAGGTCGTACAGCTCGACCAGGTTGTCGCTCAGCTTCTGATACAGCTTGTAGCCGCCATCGACGACGACCCGGGCGGTGTGATTCCACGACAGCGCCGGCAACAGCTCGGCAAAAATCGGCCGCGCCGCCAGCGTCTCGCCGAGCAGCGCCGGCACGAGCGATCGCCCGTGGAACGACCCCGGCCGCTTGGCCTTGACCAGATCGAGCACGCTCGGCCCAAGGTCAACGAGCATGACCGGTGTATTTACGGTCCTGCCGGGGAGTCCCGGAACCCAGAATACGAGGGGCACCCGCAGCATGTCGTTGTACAGCGTCTCGCCGTGAAAAAAGATCCGCTCGCCGGCGTAGCTGTGTTGGCCGAACGCCTCGCCGTGGTCGGAAAAGAGGACGACGGCCGTGCTCTTGGCCAGGCCGGTGCGGTCCAGCTCGGCGAAGATCTTGGCCAGGTGCTGATCGACGAAATCGATTTCCCCGTCGTACTTCTGCTCGAGCCCGGCGGTGCCGCTGGCGGTGATCGGGTAGCCAGGGTGCTCCATGTAGCGGCTGTGTGGATCGAACAGGTGGGTCAAAAGCGCGAAGCGGGTGCGACCGGGCTCGGGCTCGTGGCCGAATTTTTCTAGCGCCGCCAGCACGCGCTCGGTGATGCGCGGCGCCGCGATGTCGGTGTTCGAGTCGTGCAGTGTCAATGCACCGTCGTTACTCCAGTCGTCGAACCCGTCGGCGATGACACTTTCGGGCTTCATGTAAAAGTGCGAGAAGATGCCGACGGTGTGAAAATCCGCGTCTTTGAGCGCGCGAAAAAACGTGGTGTTCTCGGGCGCCCGTCGCAGCGGCGGAAAGTTGGTCAGACCGGGCATCCAGCGCACCTCGGCGGGAAAGCGCGAGGTCAAAAAAGAGGGTACCGAGCGCGGCGTGTTGGGCGCCTGTGCGTAGACATTGTCGAACACGACGGCGCTTTTCAAACGCGCGAACGTGCGCGGCATGTGGCGCGCATCCAGACGGTCGGCGCGCAGCGTGTCGACGAAGATGACGACGAGATTGCCATCGAAGTGAAATCGCGCGGCAGCGTCGCTCGTGCTTTGGACGCTCGCCGAGGCGCTCTTTTGCGGCAGGTCGCGTCCGTCGCAATCCTCGTCGATGCCGTTGCCGCGAATCTCCTCGGCGCCGGGGTGAATTTTGGCGTCGTGGTCGTCGCAGTCGCCGCCACCGAAGCGTGGCGAGTAGCCGTCGTGGTCATGGTCGGTGACGCGGCGGGCCAGTGCCAACAAGCTCTTGGCGCCGCGCGTGTGACTGGCTACCAGCGCGAGCGACCGCGGCTCATCGCCGAAGCGCAGCCCGGTCACGGCCAGGCACAACAGCAGGATCGCGGCCAGCGTCGGCCAAAGCATGCGTTCCAAGGGGAGGCTGCGGCGCGGATCGCGTGCTGCCGGCGGGCGCGGCCGCGCGTCGAGCCAAGAAAAACCGACCCCCGCAGCGACCTGCACCATCACGAACGCGGCCAACGCCTCGATCGGTCCGAAATCGATCACCCGCCAGTCGACCGAGCCGAGCGCCAGCACGACGCCGCCCACCCCGATGATGAAGAGGCCGCCGAGCGCCGCGATCGAGCGCGGCCGAGGCAGCGGCAGCGCGAGCAGACGCGCCGCACGAAAGAGCGGAAAGTAGATTGCCAGCGCGACCAGCGACGAGACCGCGGCGAAACCACCCGTGGTCAGCGCGCCATTTCGCCGCGCGGCCATTTGCGCAGCGACGGCAAATTCGTAGCCGGCGACGGCCACTGCGAGGATCGCCAGCGCGAGCGCTGCGGCCACCAGACCAGCGGCCCACGCGCGGTCGTACTCGGCGTCGCTCTTGATTCGCCGCCACATCGAGCGAGCGTCGAGCGTCGCAGCCATGGCGTCGAGGAGGACGCCAGTCGCCAGCCCCCACAGCAGTGCAAATGCAACATAGAACCCGAGTACGGCCTGCGCCGCCCGGACCAACGCGAATGCCGGCAGCGCGCCACCGCTGGCCAACCCAAAGACGACCTCGCCCAACGAAACGACGCAGGCTGCGACCAGCGCGCCCTTGAGACAAAAAGCGGTGAGTCTGCCCAACCCCAACATGGGACGACGAGATAACATGTCGCCGGTCCATGGTGGAGAGCAACGGCAAGAGGAGACGCGAAAGCGGCGGGCGATGGGCGGCGCTGCTGCTCGTGCTGTGCGCGCCGTGTCGTCAAGGCCGCTGCGATCGGCCGGTGCCGTTGTGGACGACGACCCCGGCCGGGGATGGTGCGGCGTCATGGAAAACGGCGGCGGGCGGCCCGTGGGTGCCGCGGTGGCGGCTGCGGCTAGGCGTGGCGACCGGCGCGGGCGGCGCGCTCGACGGCACCAACACCGGTGCATTTCCTTCGTCGCTGTCGGTGGCGGTCCGGGTGTCCGAGCGGGTTTCCCTCGTGGTCGAGGCCCTAGGCGTGCTCTCCGGCCACTACCTTTCGGCGTGCGACAGTCGCGCCAACGCGTTCGTCGGCGCTGCCGGGGCCCGAGTCGATTTCGGCAATCGACAGGGCGGCAGCTGGATGTCGCCGTTCGTCGAGGCGCACGTTGGCGGCGGTGTGCAGCCAGGGTCCTGTAGGGGCGCCTCCGCGCCGCTGCGTGGCTTCGCTTCGGGTGGCGGTAGCGTCGGGGTCGACGTGTGGATGGGCCGCGCCGCGGTCTCCATCGCGCTGGCCGCCGACTACCTGCCGACCGCGTCGCCGCTCGCGGCGCTGATCGGATTCGCCTTGCCGCTGCGCTGACCCGGCTTGCGGATGGACGGTGCCAGAGGCTACGCTCTCGATCGTGGAGCGCAAGCCGCACTCACCCAGGTTCATCCGTCTGAGCGAAGCGGACATCATCGTGCTGTTCGGTGCACCGGCGCTCGAGCCGCGCTTCACCATTTCGGGCGGCCGCTTCGTCGCTCGCCAGCGCCTCGACATCGTCGGCCAAAAGGCGCGCATCGACGGCGTGCCCGTCGTCGGTCCGCCGGTCGAAAAGACGACCATCTCGTTTTCCGTCGGTGACAGCGAGCGACTCGGCCTGGACGCGCTCAGCGATCGCGGCGTGCTCTTGGTCGGCCCGTCGGGCGAAGTCAAGCTGAACAGCGCTCTGCCGTAACAACGATGTCCCGCACCAGCCGCCACGTCGCGCTGGTGGTTCTCTTGTCGGCGTTAGGTCAGGGGGCGGCAGCATCGGTCGCCAAGCCGGAGCCCGCGTCCTCCGCCAAAGCCGACGAGGCGACGATCATCGGCGGGATCGAGCGGCTCGTCGAGGAGCTCGGACCCCTGCCCGCTGGCGCGCTTCGCGACACGCTCACCCAACGTGGGATCGCGCTGTGCGCGTCGGCGGCGCAGAAGCTGCCCGGCGATCCGCGGCCGTCGCTGCTCTTGTCGCAGGTCCTGTCGAACACCGATCCGGCACACCCCGAGCGCTGCCTGCCCGGCTATTGCGAGCGCGCCCTGGTCGCCCTCAGTCGCGCCGCGGCCGACGATCATCGGGGAATCTACGCCGAGCGCGTGGCCTCCGAGCGCGGCATCGTCCACTCGCGCATGGGCGCCTTTGCCGCCGCCGTCGCCGACTACGACGAGGCGCTCGGATACATCGAGAGCGACCGCAGCCCCGCATCGCTCGACGACACCTGGGGACAATCGGTTTTGTGGGG